>NZ_JAMYLR010000037.1:0-56516 GCF_040318155.1 Mesorhizobium sp. M1307
CGAGGACACGCTCTTGCTCTGCCGCGTGGTCGTCGCATTGATCTGGTCGGTCTCAGTGACCGCGTAAAGCCGCGGATTGGTGCCGCTGCCGCTGTCGAGGCTGTGGGCAAAAATCGTCTGGCTGGCATCGGCATAGACGGTTTTCACCAGCCGGTCGTTCCAGTCGTAGGAGTTGGTCGTCCACTGCGCGGTGTCGCCGACGAACCTCGGGAAGGCGGTGCGCAGCACATTGCCGCGCAGGTCAAAATCGGTGTCGGCAATGCGCTTGGCGCCGGCCGCCGTTTCTCCGGGCGTTTCCACCCGGTAGACCCGGCCAAGCCCGTCATAATAGGAGCGGACAAAATCCTCGCCCGCCCCATTGGGCAGCGGCGTCAGCTTGACCAGCGCTTGTGTCGCCGGATTGCCCTCGTTCTCGAAGCGGGTCTTGGCATAGGCGCCGTGCTGAGGCTGCAAGGAAGGAAATGAGGGGTCTCACGGAGTAGCGAGGGAGCGTGAATGAGAGTTTCATTCAGCGCCTGCCGTACAAAGCCGCCGGCGGCTTATGGCCTGATGAGCGACGAAACTGGATCAACCGTTTCAAGGCCGGTACGGCATTGGTACAGCACGACTTCAACAAAGACGCGTAATCGATTGTCTGAACTGCATGTTTGTTGGAACCGCGTCCCATCTGATGTCGGCCGAACCGGTTGATCAGCCGTGCGAGGTCGTAGATGCGCCAATGGCGGACCAAATCTGAAGACCTCACGCAAGCCTAGAGCGCGGCTGATCGGCGTCTCGATCTCAGGATATCAGCACCTTTTTCAGCTATCATGATGACAGGCGCATTGATGTTGCCGCTAACCATGACGGCATCACTGACGCATCGCAGACGCTGAGCCCCTCTAGTCCCTTCACGCGCAGGTCGGGGCCTACGACGGCGCGGTCATCGATCCCCATCCGGCGACGCGTTTTGACGGATAAAGGTGGTGATTTCTTTCGGATCGCCGGTGTCAGGCGTCGCGTTGCCCAGCCGGATGTCGTCGAACGGCGCCTCGTTCAGGATTTCACGGTCTTTCCGGACTAGCTCGATTGACAGGCGCAGGTTGTTCGGATCGGAAAAGTAGTTTGGATCGATAATCGGTGGATCGAGCGGGCCGCCGGAAGCAAGCGTCACACTGCCACGGCTGCCCGGTCTGCCGATGTAGCCGCCTATGCCAAACCTCCGTCGATCCGGTACGCCATCCGTGCGGAAAAATTCGGAGATCCCCGGATAGAAAAAAGTCTGCAAAGACGGGTAAGCCTCGCCGGGGTCAACCGACATAAAGGCACCCACATCAAGATAGTGGGTTGCCAGTAGGCCACCCCCGCTTTCCTCGAACTCGGTTACGGCATCATCGAACTTCAAGGCAACCTGACCATAAACGGCATCCGGATCCTTGACCCAGCCGGTTATGGAGCCCGGGCTGATGTGAAGGTCCTGTCCAACACCCGTCAGGTCTGCGACAACCTCCACACCCTTCGCCTTTAGATGATCGGCGGGTCCTAGGCCCGAGAGCATCAAGAGATGTGGAGAACCGATTGCGCCGGCTGCTAGGATGACCTCGCCGTCCGTGCGTGCGATCTCGAGGCGGCGGCCGCCTGCGAAGTATTCGACGCCTTGGGCACGGCCCTTCTCGACGATGATTCGGGTAACGAGCGCCTCCTTTACAATTGTCAGGTTTGGACGGGCAAGGGCTGGATCGAGATAAGCCAGGGCTGTGCTGCACCGCCGGCCATTTCGCAATGTAGCTAAGAATGCGTCTGAATCACCTTTTAGATTCCTTGCGGGCGTCTCTATACTCTTCGATAAATCGACGGTGACATCGTTAATTTGAATTGTTGCCGTGACAAGTAGCCTCCACTGGTGTGCCTGCTTTATCCGCCTCGAGCGCACCTATTCGCTTGAGTTCTCGGTGTCCTCCAGGGTCATTAGTTCAGGTTCCGCTTAACGGCTCCTTTCGGGCAGCCATCCCACGTCCGAAACGACCGGTTCGCGGCAAAATCCGAATTTGGTCCGCTGTAACATAGCTCCGACTTCCTTGCGCGCCGAGCACGAAATACCACCGATCCTGCCGACATCATGGCACACCTCGAGTAAAGCCTTCGTCTCGAGCCCCTCGCCCCGATTTTGTTCGCGCGATAGAAGCGGCGGTTGGCGATTGAGCAGCATGGAATCGCCGAATTCATGCGCGCGGTATCGATACGCGGTGAAGGCTGCGGAGGCCTTGGCGAGCAGAGCATCGTCGGCAAAGGCGCGCAGGAGCTCGAAATGGCTTTCGCCGGGCTGGTGGACGCCTGTGAGAATCGCATCGACCACGCGAAGCCGCGTGCCCCGCGCGATGCGCCCTGTCGCAATGCCATTTCCGGCACGCACATTGCCGCCGGGATTGGCGGCTGCCTCAAGTGCGCGCACTACGCTCGTGCCGATCGCAATGATGCGGCTGCCGCGGAGCTTCGCCCGCGCGACCTGCGCCGCGGTGCGCCCAGGGATGCGGTAGGGCTCGTCGAAGGGAAGGCGCGAGTCGAGCGCGGGATCGCCGGTGGAAGAGACGCCCGCAGCATGCGTGAGGGTTGCAAAACCAACGTCGTGCCGACGCCAGGCTTGGAGCGTGCGCCAGTCGAGCGCGAAGCCTGCCGACGGCGCCTCGAACGCGACCGGCCCGGCGGCAATCTTCGTCCAAACATCCCACAATGCCAACGGCTCGGGAACATGCGCGTATTGGATCGGCCGGCCGTAGTGCGCCAGTGCTGCAAGCACCGCTGCGCGGTTGCCTGGGAAGTGCAACTCGAGAAGGCGTGGATGGTCGAGAAGGCGCTCGACGACGGCGTCAAGCGAGCCGAGCCGGAGGCGATCGCCTGGTGACAGCGGAGGTGGAGGCAGCCGGTCTTCCGTGCGCGTGCGGTGATCACCCGAGCCGAAGGCAATCGCCACGAAACGGGTTGGATCGGGAAGTGACAGCCAGCCCGCCAGGCGGATCTCGATCGCCTCACCGCTTGGGACATGCGTGCCGTGCAAGCTGGCAGGCAAGGTCGCGGCGTCATTGGCGACGACCAGATCGCCGGGGTTGAACAGCGTCGCGAGTCCAGCTCGCGGCCGGTCGCGCATCGTGCCGTCGGCCTCGACGACGAACAGCCTGGCGGAGCGCCGATCGGGACGGTCGGCGGCAATCATGTATGTGCCCCGGCGAGACGCGTAGAGCGGACCGACAACGCGTCGAGCATCTTTTCGATGATCTCGGCAGCAGCCAGCTCGGGGCGCTTCAATGTCGACGGATCGGCGTCAGGAAGCGCCAGCGCGTGCAGCGGGGTGTCCATATCGCCGGGGTCGAGCGCGAGGAGCCGGATGCCGTCGGCTTTTGCCTCCTCGTCCCAAATCGCCGTCAGATGGGCAAGAGCGGCCTTGCTCGCGCCGTATGCTCCCCAGCCGGGATAGGCGTTCACCGCGGCGTCGCTGGAAATGTTGATGACCAGCGCGCCGCGGCCCTCGCGTGCGGACGCGGCAAGCGCACCGAACAGGGCTTTCGTCAGCCGGAACGCGCCGACGAGATTGACCGCGAGCGCCATTTCCAGCTCCTGGCACTCGGTATCGGCAAGGAGCGCCAGAGGGACAGGGCCGAGGCTCGACGCATTGTTGATCAGGACATCGAGCCCGCCAAGGCTGGCAGTGACCTGCAACGCGATCGGGTAGATGTCCTCCTTCTTGCCGACGTCGCCGACAATACCGTGCGCGCCCGTCTCGTCGGCGATGCGTTCGACATTCGCGGCGGTGCGGGCGACGAAGGCGACGCACGCATTCATCGCGGCAAGCTGCCGCACAAGCGCCAGTCCGAGGCCGGACGTGCCGCCCGTGACCGCCACGCGAAGTCCCTGAAGTTCGACATTCGTCTGCATTGCCAGTGCTCCTTTAATCCGTATGCCTCTTGCTACAAGTTCAAGTTAACTTGAAGTCAAGCGGGAATTGTGCTTTCGTTCATGCATGGATTCCATGCTGACCATCACCGACGTGGCGCGGCGCAGCGGCGTCGCATCATCGGCCCTGCGCTTCTACGAGGAGCGCGGGCTGATCGCGTCCGAGCGGGCCGGCTCGGGACACAGACGCTACCCGCGATCCGTGCTGCGCCGGATCGCCTTCATCGTCTTCGCGCAGCGAATTGGGCTGACGCTTGAGGAGATCGGCGGCGAGCTGGCCAAGTTGCCAGCCGATCGCGTGCCGTCGCGTCGGGATTGGTCGCGGTTATCGGGCCAGTGGACCAAGCGCATCGACCAGCGCATCGCCGAGTTGCAGCGCCTGAGGTCGGGGCTTACCGAGTGCATCGGTTGCGGCTGCCTGTCGATCGACCGGTGTAGCCTTGCGAACCCTGCCGATATGGCAGGACGCAAGGGGCCGGGGCCGAGGTATTGGCTGGGGTGAGTTGGCAGCCAATTGCGAGACGCTGCGGACCGGTAACGTTCAGCGGCGGTATCGTTTGTCGCTGACTTTCTCCATCCACTCGACGGCGTTGCCATCAATTGCTTGCGCCATCCTGCCAGACGGTTCGTTCCTTCTAAAGATGCGGCTGCATTTCAGCGGGCCAAGCGAAATAAGGAAATACGTCGAACTGCTCCGGGTGCGGCAGTCATCAACCTCTTCAGCCCCCCGAAACGCTGAGCATTGGAGCCGTTGCGCGTTGCCACAGGCTGATCGGATTGATCCGGCGGTTGGCGATACCTTTCTTGCGGCAACGAAGGACGAAAACGGTGTCTAGGCCATCGGTAATGGTAGCCTGTTCAAAATTTCGCCAATCGTTGGCTGATCGCCCGCACGGTACTGCATTCGGACAGCATGACCCAAGACTTTACATTAAGTATTCGAATTTGTTCGCTTTCGGCGCAGTTGGTCCCGCCCATCATTGAACCGACACGAATCTCATAACCGATTTCTTGCCAAGCGATCGCCGTGTGAAGCTTGTCAAACTCACCCCAAAGGTGCCGCAATATCGAGGAATGCTACTGATAAGGTAATCATAAGCGACCTCCCGAGATACTCGCGCTCCCACGCACTGATCCGGATCAGCTAATTGCCTCTCCTCAGGTAATTATAGCCCACCAAATCCGGCATTGCCTGCGTCCTCCGATCGGTTTGGTCGGATCGGATGAGGCATTCCGGCCCGCCGACAGCCTGCGGATCGATTCGGTCTCGTGTCCGGTTCAAGGGCATCGACCCGTCTGAGTCCGCTCAGCAATTCATGTGGCCGGATGTGGCTAGCTGCATCTGACAGTGCAGAGTTGCCGCAAGCGTGTTTTCCGATTTCTACGTCGAAGTATCGCCGCTGCACGATGCGGGAGGCAAACCGCTTTTCTCACCTGCGCCTGCTGCCATTATCTCGTCTGTGTCATCGCCGAACAGGAAACAGACGGGACAGACAATGACCTGTGTTCTGCCACAGGTAAGCACTGTTCCTGAGCCCGTGACCTTAGACAGAATTGACCGCGCTCTGGATACGCTCGCCCTAGCTATCCACAAGGCTGGCAACAAAGGACGAGCGTATCTCCCGATTTACGAGCGTCTTGAACGGGAGAAGAAGAAATTGATTGCAGAGATGGGCGCAATGCTGCGCGTCCAGGAACGGCTCAAACGATCTCGGGATCGAAAGGCAAAGCAATTTTTTTGAGTTCGTCTCGTCGCCATTGCAACGATCCGCCCGTACCATACTCTACACGCTCTATCGTATGGCCCATCAAGATTTTGCGAAGCTTGCTGTCGATACCTGCCTCCTTCATACGATCCTCGAAACTGTGCCGGAGGGAATAAATCTTGTGCTTCGGTGTCGGGAAAAGTTTGTGTGTTTTAAAGAATTTATTGAGGTTTGCAGAAAGCGCCTCTTCACGATTGCGGTAGCGCGGAAAGCCCTGCGGATTTTTCTTAAAAACTTCCAGCGCGACGCCTACCAGCGGTACATCTCGCACTGACCATTCGGTCTTGATCTCGCGCGGATCATCGGCGTCCTCTCGTGGGGTAATGCGAATATACGGAACCGGCGTGTCAAGGAAGATCACGGTCTCATCAAGATTGCATATCTCGCTTGGGCGTGTGCCTGTCTCGATCAGCGCCAGAACGCAGCGACGCGCTTGAGCATCCAGGGATGCTAAAGCGCCCGGCCTCATGATCTGATCGGTTATCCATTTGGGTTCGAATGACGGCCGTTTACGACGGCGCTTGCCACGCTCCGAAAAGCGGAGGTCATCGAATGGGGTGCCTTTTTGTTCCTCGCCCAAATGAGCGAAATAACGCCTGTAGAGATCCCGCATGTTGCCGAGGTCTCGATTGCCGGCAGACGCCGAATGTGTCGCGGCTCCGATGTCTGGCGGCGGCGCGATGCGCTTGAGCCAGAACCGGTAGAAGGTCAGTCCGTCTTCACGCGTGACGTCGCCGATCGGCTTGTCACCAATCAGGGCAACGAAATTGTTTACGGCTCTCTGCTTTACCTTCTTCCACATTCGGCGCTGCGACTGGCTCTTACCCGCGACTTCATGGGCCATGATCTCATCGGCGTAGAGATCAAAAGCTTTGGAGACTTTGACCGGCGGCACCTGCACCCCGCCGAGGAGAGCGTCGGCGACCGCGGGGGCCGCTTGAACGCGCTCCAGCGCCTCGACACGCTTTAAAATTGAATCGACATTCTGAAAGCCTGCCACCTGTCCATTTGAAAGGTAGGAAACGCCCATGGCTTCAGCCCGGCGAACGGCGTCGCGATACTGATCGAGTGCTGACCTTGTCTCGCCGCCGCAAAGAAGCACCGCCCACAGGGTCTTGTCCGCGTCTTCGAGCTTGTCGCGCATGGCACGTGCGAGGCGGCGTTCGTCCGTTCCCAGGGACTTGCGAATGAACCTGCCGCGATCGTCGATGCCGACCATCTTGGCGGGCATTCGCCGATGATAATAGAAAATTCCGTCGCGCTGGACGAGGTAGCGATCCGGGTCTCTGGCGGGCTCTGCGACGGCCTCTTTTCGCATGGGCCAAACTCGCAATGTATCTCAGTTTGTATCCCAGATTGTATCGCATTTCGGCAAGAACGCCAAGCGCCCTCATCAACGGGTGCTCTGCCGGACTGGAGTTTCAATGGCTTAGAGGGCCAAGTTCACGAATTTGATGGTGCGGTCGAGAAGACTCGAACTTCCACGGGTTGCCCCACAGCGACCTCAACGCTGCGCGTCTACCAATTCCGCCACGACCGCACGTGGTAGGAGCCGGAACCAACCGGCCCGCGGCGTGTAGCAAATCGTTTCCGGTGAAACAAGTGCGCGGCCAGCAATAATCGGCCGGACATCGGCATAACTGTTCAAGGGCCGAACGTGCCGGAACTGGACGTTTGTACCGATTGCCGCCATATGAGTGGCGAGACGAGATATCATGACAGAACGCAGCCAGATCGCCACGTCGTTCCTGCCCTTGCCCGGCTCGGCGCCGGTCGAATGGCGCATCGAGCCCGGGCTCACCGCCTATCCCGATGCGCTCGCCGTGATGGAGGCGCGCGCCGAGGCAATCCGCAGCGGCGCCGCCGGCGAGATGGTCTGGCTGGTCGAGCACCCGCCGCTCTACACCGCCGGCACCAGCGCCCGCATCGAGGACCTGATCGAGCCGGACCGTTTCCCGGTCTTTGCCGCCGGGCGTGGCGGCGAATACACCTATCATGGGCCGGGCCAGCGCGTCGCCTACGTCATGCTCGACCTGAAGCGGCGGCGCGAGGACGTCCGCGCCTTCGTCGCCGCGCTCGAACAATGGATCATCGGCTCGCTGGCCGCCTTCAACGTACGCGGCGAACGCCGCGAGGACCGCGTCGGCGTCTGGGTGGTTCGGCCGGACCGCCCCGCTTTGCCCGACGGCTCGGCGGCCGAGGACAAGATCGCCGCCATCGGCATCAGGCTGAGGCGCTGGGTGAGCTTTCACGGCATCGCCATCAATGTCGAGCCGGACCTTAGCCATTTCAGCGGCATCGTGCCGTGCGGCGTCCAGGATCACGGCGTCACCAGCCTTGTCGACCTCGGCCTTCCCGTGACCATGGCCGACCTCGACCTGGCGCTGAAATCTGCTTTCGAGGACGTGTTCGGGCCCGCCGCGGTGTCGCCTGTCGAAGTATCCCGCAAGGCCGGTTGAAACACTCGCCCAATGCCTGCGCCACTATGCGAAGGCGGCCCCTCGCTCATCAGCATCGAGCCCGCCCTTGAGCTCAATCCTCACATCGCGCCGATCCAGATTGCCATGGAAATGAGGAACGTGCTCATGCACACCAGCGAGACGACATCCTGAACAAGATCGTTCATAACTCTCTCCTGTTGTTAGTATGTTCGTATTTTGTTCTGATTTTGTTCGAATGTCAACGATCGCAGTCCGGGCGTCACCGGAATTGCGCTCGGTCATTTCGACAGGGTTAAGAAAGGGTTGAGAGGGAGATGCCGAGCGTTTCGCGGCCGACAGGCGCGCGAAAGGCGGCGGGACGGCGCACGGCAGCTCGCAGGCCGTCATCGCCTCAATTGCAGCGCACCCTAAAGCGGCACAACCTTGCCGTCGGCCAGCGTCACGCGGCGGTCCATGCGCGAGGCGAGCTCGTGATTGTGGGTGGCGATGAGCGCCGCCAGGCCCGATTGCCGGACCAGTGCTGCCAGCGCCTCGAACACATAGGAAGCGGTCACCGGGTCGAGATTGCCGGTCGGCTCGTCGGCCAAAAGCACCAGCGGCGCATTGGCGACGGCACGCGCAATGGCGACCCGCTGCTGCTCGCCGCCGGACAGCTCGGAGGGGCGATGCTGTGCCCGCTTGCCGATCTGCATATAGTCGAGCAATTGCGCCGCCCGTTCGGCCGCCTCCTTGCGCGGCAGCCCTTTTATCAGCTGCGGCATCATGATGTTTTCCAGCGCAGAAAACTCAGGCAACAAATGATGGAACTGGTAGACGAAGCCGACGTCGTTGCGGCGGATCGCCGTGCGTTCGTCGTCGGAAAGCCGGCCGCAGGCGCGCCCCGCCAGGATCACGTCGCCGGCGTCCGGTCGCTCCAGCAGCCCGGCGGTGTGGAGCAGCGTCGACTTGCCGGTGCCCGACGGCGCCACAAGCGCCACCATCTCGCCACGTTTCAGCGAAAAATCGGCGCCGTTCAGGATGGTCAGCTTGCGCGGCCCCTGTACATAATGGCGTTCGACGCTCTTCAGCTCGATAATGGCCTCGGCCATCATTCGTACCTCAGCGCTTCGACCGGATCGAGCCTGGCCGCGCGCCATGCCGGAAACAGTGTCGCCAGGAACGACAGCGCCAAAGCCATGAGAACGACCGAGATCGTCTCGCTGGCATCCATGCGGGCCGGCAGCTGGCTTAGGAAATAAAGCTCGGGATTGAACAGCCGCTCGTTGGCCAGCCAGGAGAAGAACTGGCGGATGCGCTCGACGTTGAGGCAGATCACGATGCCGAGCAGCACGCCGGCGATGGTGCCGACAACGCCGATCGCAGCCCCGGTCATCAGGAAGATGCGCAGGATCGCACCGCGCGTCGCGCCCATGGTGCGCAGGATGGCGATGTCGTGGCCCTTGTCCTTGACCAGCATGATCAGGCCCGAAATGATGTTGAGGGCCGCCACCAGCACGATCAGCGTCAGGATCATGAACATGACATTGCGCTCGACCTGCAACGCGTCGAAGAACGTCTTGTTGCGCTGCCGCCAATCGACAAGGCTGATCGGCCGCTGCGCCGCCTCTTCGACCTTCGGCTTCAGCGCGTCGATATTGTCGGGATTGTCGGCGTAGATCTCGATCGTCTGCGCCCGGCCGTCCATGTTGAAGTAAAGCTGCGCTTCCGAAAACGGCATGTAGACGATGGAACTGTCATATTCCGACATGCCGACCTCGAAGATCGCGGTGACCGGATAGCCTTTCATGCGCGGCGTCGTACCGAGCGGCGTGATGTCACCCTCGGGCGAGATCAGCGTGATGGTATCGCCGAGCACAAGACCGAGATTTTCGGCCATGCGGCTGCCAATGGCGACGCCTTCGCCGGTGTCGAAGCCGACGATCGAGCCCTCCTTGATGTTGTTGGCGACGATGGTGATCTTACCGAGATCCTCGCCGCGTATGCCGCGCACCAGCGCGCCGGTGCCGCCGCCGACATTGCCTTGCGCCAGCACCTGCCCGTCGATCAGCGGGATGGCGTATTTAACGCCGGGCACGCCGTTGATGCGGCCGGCAACCTGGGCATAGTCCTCCAGCGGCATGTCGAGCGGCTGCACGATCAGGTGCCCGTTGACGCCTAGGATGCGCGTCAAAAGTTCGGCGCGAAAGCCGTTCATGACCGCCATGACGACGATCAGCGTGGCGACGCCCAGCATGATGCCGAGGAAGGAGATCGAGGCGATCACCGAGATCACCGTCTCCTTGCGACGCGAGCGCAGATAGCGCCACGCCACCAAGCGTTCGAAGCCGGAAAAAGGCCCGGCGCCCGATGGTCTTGCTGCCGCCGCTTCGTTCATGCGGCGGCACCGAAACGCTTTTTCACGTCGCCGATCGGCAGCGTCTCGCGCTCGCCGGTCCTGCGGTTCTTGATCTCGACCTCGCCGGCGGCGACACCACGCGGCCCGACGATCACCTGCCACGGGAGCCCGATCAGGTCGGCGGTGGCGAACTTGCCGCCCGGCCGCTGGTCGGTGTCGTCGTAGAGCACCTCCTTGCCGGCGGCGGCAAAGGCGGCATTCAGCTCGCCGCAGACGCGGTCGCATTCGGCATCGCCAGCCTTCATGTTGATCAGGCCGACATCGAACGGTGCCACCGCCTCCGGCCAGATGATGCCGTTATCGTCATGGCTGGCCTCGATGATCGCCGCGACCAGCCTGGACGGGCCGATTCCGTAGGAACCGCCAGAAACGAAATGATCCTTGCCGTCCGGCCCGGTCACCTTGGCGCCCATCGGCTTGGAATATTTGTCGCCGAAATGGAAGATATGCCCAACCTCGATGCCGCGCGCCGAGACCCGGTCGCTCGCGGGCACCTTCTCCCACGCCGCCTCGTCATGCATCTCGTCGGTGGCGGCATAGGGCGTCGTCCACGTCGTGACGATGCCGCCGATCTCGGCGTCGTTCGAAAAATCAGTGTCTGCGCCGGGCACTGCCAGCGAAAGATAATCGCGATGGCAGAACACCTGGCTCTCGCCGGTGTCGGCCAGGATGATGAACTCATGGCTGAGGTCGCCGCCGATCGGCCCGGTGTCGGCGCGCATCGGAATGGCCTGCAGCCCCATGCGCGTAAACGTCCTGAGATAGGACACGAACATGCGGTTATAGGCGGCCTTGGCGCCTTCATAATCGAGGTCGAAGGAATAGGCGTCCTTCATCAGGAACTCGCGCGAACGCATGACGCCGAAGCGTGGCCGCACCTCGTCGCGAAACTTCCACTGGATGTGATAGAGATTGAGCGGCAGGTCCTTGTAGGACTTGACATAGGAGCGGAAGATCTCGGTGACCATCTCCTCGTTGGTCGGCCCGTAGAGCATATCGCGGTCTTGCCGGTCCTTGATGCGCAGCATCTCCTTGCCGTAGTCTTCATAGCGGCCGCTTTCGCGCCACAGCTCGGCCGATTGGATGGTCGGCATCAGGATTTCGAGTGCGCCGGCGCGATTCTGCTCCTCGCGAATGATCCGGCAGACCTTGTCCAGCACCCGCTTGCCGAGCGGCAGCCAGGAAAAGCTGCCCTGCCCCTGCTGGCGGATCATGCCGGCACGCAGCATCAGCCGATGCGAGACGATCTCGGCCTCGCGCGGATTTTCTTTGAGAATGGGCAGGAAATAGCGCGACAAACGCATGGACTGGTCCGTGAGAGAGGATGGCGGCGCCGGAATCGGCGCAGCGCTGGCTTGCTTGCCCCGGCTTCATAGCCATTTCATGGCGGAATGGAAACCCGGCCCAGGCGCTGCATAGACGCCGCAATTGCCGCACACGGCTTGCTGGGCGTTTCGCAAGCAACGCCTGCCGTACTATTGTGCACTGCAGCACGAGATTGCCTGTTTCCGGGCAAAATTCTTCGTGACATATTCACCCGCCTTAGGCTAGTGTGCCCCCATAACCGAGAGGGCGGAGAAAAATCTGCCCTCCTACGCGGTCAAAGTCTTGGGAGGATGCGATCTAGGCGCGGTAACTCGCTGCCGCCGGACACCGGAAACAGATCGGACGCGTTTAAATTGCAAGGCCTCGCGCCTTGCATTTTTTTTGTGCAATCATCTGGTTAGCACGACAGATTACCAAACTACATGACGTTGCGTCAGCCCAAACCCGCCCCGGCCTTTACGTTGGGCTGACCTTGCTGGCTCAGCTTGATTTCAGAGCGTCGGCTAATGCATGTCGCGCAAAAGCGTGCAGCGGTTTTGCGATAACGACATGCATCAAACAAAAACTTAAAGCGCGTCCGATGAGGCCGGTCGAACGCGACGCGCTTTAGGCTGGGATAGTCGGACACGGTAGGTAGCCGGCTAATGCGCTGGGCTCTGGTTGAAATCCGGCACGATGTGCGGGATGTCGTCGATACCGAGGCCAAGCCCTCTCGTGATGCCGTAGAAGATACCCATGAGGACCAGCGTGGCGATCGTCGTGCGCAGCGCCGCGCGCAGCATGTGCGGTCCGCGCGGTGCGCTCGGAACCGTGCCAAGCGTCACGTCCCGATCCTCGTCCTGCGTCCGCATGCTGAACGGCAGGACGGCGAACAACACCACCCACCATGTGGCGAAGAACAGGGCGACAAACGAAACCCAACTCATACTTGCTCCAGTTCGACCAGCGTGCCGAAGAAATCCTTGGGGTGCAGAAACAATACCGGCTTGCCATGTGCGCCGATCTTCGGATTGCCGTCGCCCAGCACGCGCGCGCCGCTGGCCTTGAGACGGTCGCGCGCCGCAACAATGTCGTCCACCTCATAGCAAACATGGTGCATGCCGCCGGACGGATTCTTCGCGAGGAATGCGGCGATCGGCGAGGCTTCGCCGAGCGGCTCGAGCAACTCGATCCTGGTGTTGCCGACGTCGACGAACACCACCGTAACGCC
This sequence comes from Mesorhizobium sp. M1307, assembly GCF_040318155.1. Taxonomy (NCBI): domain Bacteria; kingdom Pseudomonadati; phylum Pseudomonadota; class Alphaproteobacteria; order Hyphomicrobiales; family Phyllobacteriaceae; genus Mesorhizobium; species Mesorhizobium sp. M1307. The sequence goes on from NZ_JAMYLR010000037.1 coordinate 13,066, forward strand.
ATGCTCCGGCAGCGCCTGCGGCGCGGTCACGCGCGCGCCAAGCGTATCGCGATAGACCACCGCAGCCGCGGCCAGATCCGGCACCGCAAGCGCGACATGGTTGAGGCGTCCGAGCATAGCGTACTCCCGGGTTAGGGGAGTAGGGGAGTAAGGCAGTAGGGGAGTATGGAAAAAAAGGATCTAGAAGTGCAGACTGTTTGCGCTCCTACTTCCTACTTCCCTACTCCCTTACTGCCCTACTGCCCTACTCCCTTGTTCGTCACCTCGTGACGAACACCGTCACCAGCGGCTTCTTGCCCCAGGCTTCGTTGGCCGCGCCGCGCACCGCGCGCCGCACCGCCTCCTGGACCAGGTCGAGGTCTTTTCGGCGCTGGCGGGGGATGGAGTCCACGGCGCCGATTGCCGCATCGATCATCAGGTCTTCCAGGCTCTCGCCGCTGCCGTCGGCCTCGGCGACGCCGATGGCGACGAGATCGGGATCGCCGGCAAGCTCGTATTTGTCGTCGAGCACGACATTGACGGCGACATGGCCGGCAAAGGACAGCTTGCGGCGGTCGCGAATGCCCGTCGCCTGGTCGGTGCCGATCAGCCTTCCGTCCTTGTAGATGCGGCCGAACGGCACCTGGTCGATGATGGCGGCGGCACCCGGATACAGCCTGAGCATGTCGCCGTCGCGGACCTGCGCGACCTGGCCGATGCCGGCCGTCGACATCAGCGAGCCCTGCGCCACCAGATGCGCCGCTTCGCCATGCACGGGAACGCCGATCTGCGGCCGCACCCATTCATACATCTTGCGCAATTCGCTGCGGCGTGGATGGCCGGAGACATGCACCAGCGCATCGCCGTCCTCGATGATCTTGATGCCGAGATCGATCAGGCGGTTCTTGATTTCGAGGATCGCCTTCTCGTTGCCGGGAATGGTGCGCGAGGAAAACACCACCGTGTCGCCGGCCGTCAGCGCCACCGACTTCATCTCGTCGCGCGACAGCTTGGCAAGTGCGGCAAGCGGCTCGCCCTGGCTGCCGGTGCAGATGATGACGAGGTTTTCGCGCGGGATGAAGCCGTAATCCTCCTCGGCGATGAATTCCGGCAACCCGTCCATATAGCCGAGTTCATCAGCCACATCGATGACGCGCTTCATCGAGCGGCCAATCACCAGGCACTGGCGGCCGGCATCCCGCGCCGCCTTGGCGATGGAGACGATACGCCCGACATTGGAGGAGAAGCTGGTGACGGCGACCCGGCCCTTGGCGTTCTGGATGACGCTCTTGAGGCCCTCGCCCACCGCCACTTCGGACGGCGATTCCCCTTCCCGCATCGCATTGGTGGAATCGCAGACCAGCGCCAGCACGCCCTTGTCGCCATAGGCTCGGAAGCGCGCCTCGTCGGTCATCGGCCCGACCGTCGGCGCCGGATCGATCTTCCAGTCGCCGGTATGGATGACGACGCCGGCCGGCGTCGTGATCGCCAGCGACATCGGTTCGGGAATGGAGTGCGCAACAGGGATGGCCTCGATCTCGAACGGGCCGATGGTGAATTTCTCGCCGGCCCGGTAGATCGTCACCGGGATCTTCGGCGCCCCTTGCTCGCCCTGCCGCTTGGCTTCCAGCAGGCCGGCGCTGAACGGCGTCATCCACACCGGCGCCTTGAGCTTCGGCCAGATGTCGTGGAGCGCGCCGTAATGGTCCTCATGCGCGTGGGTGATGACGATGCCGCGCAGATTGGCGACATTCTCCTCGATGAAACGCGTGTCGGGCAGAACCAGGTCGACGCCGGGCAGGGTTGCATCGGGAAAAGTGACGCCGACGTCGACCACGATCCATTCGCGCGCATTGGCCGGCCCATAGCCGTAGAGGGCGAAGTTCATACCGATCTCGCCGACACCGCCGAGCGGCACGAAGACAAGTTCGGCGTTTTCCGCTGTCGCCATGGTCTTTCCTTCCTTGCCGGTCAAAATTGCGGGCCGGTCAAAATTGTCGGCCGGTCAAATTCAAGCTGGTCAAATACCTGGCCAGTCAAACGTATTGGCCGGTCAAACACCGGCCGAGGCAACCGCGCCGAAATGCACGTCGCCGGCGGCGATCGTCAGAACCGAACCTTCATCGTCGCGGATCACGAAACGGCAGTCCTCGTCAATGGTCTCGAAGGTGCCGCGCACCACATTACCGTCAATTCTGACAGCAACCTGGCCGCCAAGCCCCGCCGCACGCGCCAGCCACCGCAGCCTGACGGCGGCAAGCCCACGCCCTTCGTTCCACAGCCGCGCATTCTCGCTCCAGGCATCCGATAGCGCCAGAAACAGCGTCTCGGCATCGCAAGCAGACCCCAGCGCGCTGAGCGACGTCGCTGGATAAGGCAAATCCTCAGGGTATGCCACCACGTTGACGCCGATACCGATAGCCACCGCCGAACGGTCGCCATCCAGCATCGCCGATTCCAGCAGGATGCCGGCGAGCTTGGCGCCCGAGGCAAGCACATCGTTCGGCCATTTCAGTTCGAAACGGTTCTTGCCTTGGCTCGCACCATCGAGGCCGATCGCGATCCTGCCCTTCGGCACGACGGCGTCGAGCGCGTCGGCCAGCGCCAGTCCGGCAACGAAGCCGAGCGTCGCGGCAAGCCGAAGCTCGGTGTTGGTGATCACCAGCAACGTCGCTGCCAGATTGCCCTCGGGCGTCGCCCAGGCGCGGCCACGGCGGCCACGCCCGGCTTCCTGCTTTTTGGAGACGACCCAGAGTTTGCCCGGATCACCGGCCCGTGCGTGCTCCAGCGCCAGCGCGTTGGTGGAGCCGACCGTGTCGTGCGCCTCGAGCCGGAACCCGTCCGAAGCCGCGGTTGGAGCCAGCCTGAACGTCATTCCGTCAGAAGAAGGTCTTGGCTGCGGCAGCGGCGTAGGTTCCGATGGGGCCGCCGATCAGCACGTAGAACAGCACGAAAGCGCCGCAGGCGCCGAGCACGACGCGCAGTTCGGTCGCCATCGGCACGAAGCCGCCGACCGGTTCGTCGAACCACATGATCTTGATGATGCGCAGATAATAATAGGCGCCCACCACAGAGGCCAGCACACCGATGATCGCCAGCGCGTAGAGGTTGGCATTGATGGCGGCGAGGAACACGTACCATTTCCCCCAGAAGCCGGCGAGCGGCGGGATGCCGGCCAGCGAGAACATCAGGATGGTGAGGATCGTCGCCATGATCGGATTGGTCGCCGACAGGCCGGCGAGATCGCTGATCTGCTCGACATTGCCCTCCTTGCGCCGCATTGCGAGGATGAAGGCGAAGGTGCCGAGCGTCATCACCAGATAGATCAGCATGTAGATGGCGACGCCGCGCACGCCGTCCTGGCTGTTCGCGGCAAGGCCGACCAGCGCATAACCCATATGACCGATGGAGGAATAGGCCATCAGCCGTTTGATGTTGGTCTGGCCGATGGCCGCGAAGGCACCAAGCGCCATCGAGGCGATCGAGATGAAGACGATGATCTGCTGCCAGTCGGCGGCGATCGGCTTGAAGGCGCCCATGGTGACGCGCACCATCAGCGCCATCGCCGCCATCTTCGGTGCCGCCGCCAGAAAAGCCGTCACCGGCGTCGGCGCGCCCTCATAGACGTCGGGCGTCCACATATGGAACGGCACCGCCGAGATCTTGAAGGCAAGGCCGGCCAGCACGAAAACCAGGCCGAAGACGAGGCCGAGCTGGCGCTCGCCGCCGCTCAGCGCCGCGGCGATCTCCTGGAAGCCGGTGTTGCCGGTGTAGCCGTAGACCAGCGAGATGCCGTAAAGCAGCATGCCCGACGACAGCGCGCCAAGGACGAAGTACTTCAGCCCGGCCTCGGTCGAGCGCAGATTGTCCCGGTTGATCGCCGCCAGCACGTAGATCGCCAGCGATTGCAGCTCGAGGCCGAGATAGAGCCCAATCATGCCGTTGGCCGAGATCATCAGCATCATGCCGAGCGTGCAGAGCAGGATCAGCACCGGATATTCGAACTTGTCGAAACGCTCCGCCTGGGCAAAGCGGACCGACATGACCAGCGTCACCGCCGAGCCGACCAGCGCCAGCACCTTCATGAAGCGGGCGAACGGATCCTGGATGAAGGCTTCGCCATAGGCGTTGCCCTGTCCCGGCGAAAAGACCAGCCAGGCGCCGGCGATCACCAGCACGGCGACGGCAAGGCCGCTCACCGTGACAGTGGTGTTGGCGCGCGAATAGGCGCCGAGCATCAACAGCGCCAAGGCGCCGATGGCGAGGATCAGCTCTGGTGTCGAGAGCGACAGGCTTGAGAGAAGGTCCGGCGTCATGGTTCGCAAAACCCCCAGTCAGTTCGCCGCCGCGGTCTGCGCGGCGCCGATGGATGCGGTGACATTGGTAACGAGCGCCTTGACCGATTCGGCGGTCGCGTCGAAGATCGGCGCCGGATAGACGCCGAAGAAGATGACCAGCGCGACCAGCGGATAGATGATCACCTTCTCGCGCGTCGACAGGTCGAGCAGGCCTTTCAGGCTTTCCTTGGTCAGCGCGCCGAAGATCACCTTGCGGTAGAGCCAGAGCGCATAGGCCGCCGAAAGGATGACGCCGGTCGCGGCGAAGAACGCTACCCAGGTGTTGACCCGGAACACGCCGAGCATGGTCAGGAACTCGCCGACGAAGCCGCTGGTGCCGGGCAGGCCGACATTGGCCATGGTGAAGATCATGAACACGGCTGCATATTTCGGCATGTTGTTGACCAACCCGCCATAGGCATCGATGTCACGCGTATGCATGCGGTCGTAGACGACGCCGACGCAGAGGAACAGCGCGCCGGAGACCAGGCCGTGCGACAGCATCTGAAAGATCGAACCCTGGACGCCTTCCTGGTTCATCGCGAAGATTCCCATGGTAACGAAGCCCATGTGAGCGACCGACGAATAGGCGATCAGCTTCTTCATGTCCTCCTGCATCAGCGCCACCAGCGAGGTGTAGATGATGGCGACAACGGAGAGCGTGAAGATCAGCGGCGCGAACATTTCAGATGCGATCGGAAACATCGGCAGCGAAAAGCGCAGGAAGCCGTACCCACCCATCTTGAGCAGGATGGCGGCCAGGATTACCGAGCCGGCCGTCGGCGCCTCGACATGCGCGTCCGGCAACCAGGTGTGCACCGGCCACATCGGCATCTTCACCGCGAAGGACGCGAAGAAGGCAAGCCATAGCCAAGTCTGCATATTGGCCGGGAAGTTGTGGGTCAGAAGCGTCGGGATGTCGGTGGTGCCGGACTGGAAGAACATCGCCATGATGGCGAGCAGCATCAGCACCGAGCCGGCCAGCGTATAGAGGAAGAACTTGAACGAGGCATAGACGCGCCGCTTGCCGCCCCACACGCCGATGATGATGAACATCGGGATCAGGCCGGCTTCGAAGAAGACATAGAACAAGACGATGTCGAGCGCGCAGAACACGCCGATCATCAGCGTCTCGAGCAGCAGGAAGGCGATCATATAGGCCTTGACGCGCTTCTCGATCGATTCCCACGAGGCGAGGATGCAGAGCGGCATCAGGAAGGTGGTCAGGATGACGAACAGCATGGAGATGCCGTCTACGCCCATATGGTAGGAGATGCCGGAATCCAGCCAGGCAAACTTCTCGACGAACTGGAAGCCGGGCTGCGAATTGTCGAAGCCGGTCCAGATGAACAGCGAAATCACAAACGTGAACGCGGTCGTGAACAGTGCTATGGCGCGGATGTTGCGGCGCGCGTTCTCGCTGTCGTCACGCACGAAAAGGATGAGCAGCACACCAACCAGCGGCAGGAAGGTGACCAGCGATAGGATCGGCCAGGCGGTCATCAGAGCATCATCCAGGTGACGAGTGCGGCAACGCCGATCAGCATGGCGAAGGCATAGTGGTAAAGATAGCCGGTCTGCAGCTTGACGACCCGGTTGGTGACGTCGACGACGCGCGCCGAAATGCCGTCCGGCCCGAGCCCGTCGATGACGGTGCCGTCGCCGGTCTTCCACAGGAAGCTGCCGAGGCGCTTTGCCGGCCGCACGAACAGGAAGTCGTAGAGCTCGTCGAAATACCATTTGTTGAGCAGGAAGGCGTAGAGCAGGCGATGGTTGGCGGCGACGCTCCGAGGCATTTCCGGCGCGCGAATATAGAACTGCCAGGCAATCGCAAAGCCGATCAGCATGGCGATGAACGGTGACAGCTCGACCCACAACGGCACTTCGTGGATTTCGTGCAGGATGTGGTTGTCCGGCAGCGTGAACAGCGACGCCTTCCAGAATTCGGCATAGCCCTCGCCGATGAAGGCGCCGTGGAAGATCACGCCGGCGAACAGCGCGCCCGCCGCCAGGATGAACAGCGGCACCAGCATGACCGGCGGCGATTCATGGACATGGTGCATGACCTCGTGGCTGGCCCGCGGCTCGCCGTGGAAGGTCATGAAGATCAGCCGCCAGGAGTAGAAGGAGGTGAAGCAGGCAGCAATGACCAGCAATATGAAGGCAAACGCGGCGACCGCATTGTGGCCGGCGAAGGCCGCTTCGATGATGGCGTCCTTGGAAAAGAAGCCGGCGGTGCCGATGATCGTTACCGGGATGCCGACACCGGTCAGCGCCAGCGTGCCGATCACCATCATCCAGTAGGTCTTCGGGATCAGCGTCCTCAGGCCGCCCATTTTGCGCATGTCCTGCTCGTCGGAGACGGCGTGGATGACCGAGCCCGAGCCGAGGAACAGCAGCGCCTTGAAGAAGGCGTGGGTGAACAGATGGAAAATCGCTGCGCCATAGGCGCCGACGCCGAGCGCCACGAACATGTAGCCGAGCTGCGAACAGGTCGAATAGGCGATGACACGCTTGATGTCGTTCTGGACGAGGCCGACGGTCGCCGCGAAGAAGGCGGTGAAGGCGCCGATGAAAGTGACCACGGTCAATGCCGAATGCGACAGCTCGAACAGCGGCGACAACCGCGCCAGCATGAACACGCCTGCCGTCACCATGGTGGCGGCATGGATCAGTGCCGAGACCGGCGTCGGGCCTTCCATGGCATCCGGCAGCCACGTGTGAAGCGGCACCTGCGCCGACTTGCCCATGGCGCCCATGAACAGGAGCAGGCAGACGACCGTCATCGCAGCCTGCTTGTCGAGCGCATAGCCGAGGAAGGTCAGCACGGCCGCACCTTGCGGCGCGCCTTCCGCCGGAATGAACGTCGCCGCATTGGCGAAGATGGTGCCGAGATTGACCGAGCCGAACAGCACGAACACGCCGAATATGCCGAGCGCAAAGCCGAAATCGCCGACGCGGTTGACGACGAAGGCCTTGATCGCAGCCGCATTGGCCGACGGCTTCTTGTACCAGAAGCCGATCAGCAGATAGGAGGCAAGGCCGACGCCTTCCCAGCCGAAGAACATCTGCACGAGGTTGTCGGCCGTCACCAGCATCAGCATGGCGAAGGTAAACAGCGACAGATAGGCGAAGAAGCGCGGCCGGTCCGGATCGTGATGCATGTAGCCGATCGAGTAGATATGGACCAGCGACGACACCGTGTTGACAACTACCAGCATCACCACCGTCAGCGTGTCGATCCTGAGCGCCCACGACGCCTCCAGCCCGCCCGACTGGATCCAGCGCATCACCGGCACGGTGAACACCTCGCCGCCGCCGAAGCCAACCGAGAAGAAGGCGACCCACGACAGCACGGCCGCGATCACCAGGAAGCCCGAGGTGATGTATTCGGAAGCCTTGGCCCCGAGCGAGGTGCCGAACAGGCCGACGATCAGAAAGCCGAGCAGCGGAAGGAAGACGATGGCCTGATACATGGTGGTTCCGTCAACCCTTCATCATGTTCACGTCTTCGACCGCGATCGAGCCGCGGTTGCGGAAGAAGACGACGAGAATGGCAAGGCCGATCGCCGCTTCGGCCGCCGCGACCGTCAGCACGAACAGTGCGAACACCTGGCCGACCAAATCGCCGAGCGCCGCCGAAAAGGCGACGAAATTGATGTTGACCGCAAGCAGGATCAGCTCGATCGACATCAGGATGACGATGACGTTCCTGCGGTTCAGGAAGATGCCGAACACGCCGAGCGTGAACAGGATCGCCGATACGGTCAGGTAGTGCGCGATGCCGACGACCATCTCAGACTCCTTCGCCCGTCTTGACCTTGCGGATTTCCACTCCGGTTGCTGCCGTGCGGCCGACCTGGGCGGCGATCGACTGCCGCTTGACGCCCGGCTTATGGCGCAGCGTCAGCACGATGGCGCCGATCATGGCGACCAGCAGCACCAGCCCCGCCACCTGGAAGTAATAGAGGTAATCCGTATAGAGGATGTCGCCGAGCGCTGCCGTGTTCGAGCGCGCGGCCAGGTCCGGAATGGGTTTCGCGACCGTCGCCGCCAGTTTCGGCGCGAATGTATAGCCGCCGAGCACGACGATCAGCTCCGCCGCCAGGATCAGCCCGACCAGCGCGCCGATCGGTGCATATTGCAGGGCGCCTTCCTTCATTTCGGCGAAGTCAACGTCGAGCATCATGACGACAAACAGGAACAGCACCAGCACCGCGCCGACATAGACGACGAGCAGGATCATCGCCAGGAACTCGGCGCCGGTCAGCATGAACAGGCCGGCGGCGTTGAAGAAGGTCAGGATCAGGAACAGCACCGAATGCACGGGATTGCGCGCCGAAATGACCATGAACGCCGATGCCACCGCGACAAAGGCGAAGAGGTAGAAAAAGGCCGCCTCTAGTCCACTCAGCATGGGTTCCCCCGGGTTTCCTGTCAGAACAGGACGTTCGTCCTGTTTTTTGCCACCGCCTCCGGTCGGCAAGTTGCGTGTTCCTTAAACGAGGCCCCTCGCCCCGTCCATGCGTCAAATATCAGCGGTAAGGCGCATCCAGCGAGATGTTGCGCGCCAGTTCACGCTCCCAGCGGTCGCCATTGGCCAGGAGCCGGTCCTTGTCGTAATACAGCTCCTCGCGCGTTTCCGTCGCGAATTCGAAATTCGGCCCCTCGACAATGGCGTCGACCGGGCAGGCTTCCTGGCAGAAGCCGCAGTAAATGCATTTCACCATATCGATGTCGTAGCGCACGGTGCGCCGCGTGCCGTCATTGCGGCGTGGGCCGGCTTCGATGGTGATGGCCTGTGCCGGGCAGATCGCCTCGCACAATTTGCAGGCGATGCAGCGTTCCTCGCCGTTCGGATAACGACGCAGCGCATGTTCGCCACGGAAGCGCGGGCTGACCGGCCCCTTTTCATGCGGATAGTTGATCGTCTCCTTCGGCGCGAAGAACTGGCGCATCGACAGGAAGAAAGCGCTGACGAAATCCTGCAAAAGCAGTGACTTGGCGGCCTGGGATAATGCTGACATCAGGCAAACCCGGTGAGTTTGAGGAAAGCGGCGGTAGCGACCACCATGAACAGCGAGATCGGCAGGAAGACCTTCCAGCCGAGCCGCATCAGCTGGTCGTAGCGGTAGCGCGGCACGAACGCCTTCACCATGGAGAACATGAAGAACACCAGGCAGACCTTGAGTACGAACCAGATCAGCCCCGGCACCCAGGTGAACGGCGCGAAGTTGAAGGGCGGCAGCCAGCCGCCAAGGAACAGGATGGTGGCCAGCGCGCACATCAGGACGACGGCGACATATTCGCCGAGGAAGAACAACAGGAACGGCGTCGAGGAATATTCGACCATATGGCCGGCGACGAGTTCCGATTCGGCTTCCACAAGATCGAAGGGCGGCCGGTTGGTCTCGGCCAACGCCGAGATGAAGAAGACGATGAACATCGGGAACAGCGACAGCCAATGCCAGTCGAGGAAGGTGTTGGGCAGGCCGAGCCGCGTGCCCAGCCCGTCCTGTTGCGACAAGACGATGTCGGACAGGTTGAGCGAGCCGACGCAAAGCAGCACGGTGACGATGACGAAACCGATCGAGACTTCGTAGGACACCATCTGCGCCGCCGAGCGCAGCGCGCCAAGGAACGGGTATTTCGAATTGGAGGCCCAGCCGCCCATGATGACGCCATAGACCTCGAGCGAGGAGATGGCGAAGACATAGAGGATGCCGACATTGACGTTGGCGATCGCCCAGCCCTCATTGACCGGGATAACCGCCCAGGCAGAGATCGCCAGCACCGCCGACACCAAAGGCGCCAGCAGGAAAACGCCCTTGTTGGCGCCGGACGGGATGACCGGCTCCTTGAAGACGAATTTCAGCAGATCGGCGAAGGCCTGCAGCGTGCCCCATGGGCCAACGACATTCGGGCCTCGGCGCAATTGCACCGCCGCCCAGATCTTGCGGTCGGCGTAAAGCACATAGGCGACGAAGATCAACAGAACGACGATCAGCACGACCGACTTCAAAAGGATCAGCAGCGCCGGCAGCACGTAGAAGGAGAAGAAGGTGTCCATGTCTACTCCGCCGCCTGCCTGAAGCCGTTCTTCGCCAAAGCCGAGCACTCGGCCATCACCGCGGAAGCCCGCGCGATCGGGTTGGTCAGGTAGAAATCCTTGACTGGCGAGGTGAAGGTGCCTTTGTTCAGCCGCCCGCCGAGCTTGGCAACCCTGGCGATGTCGGCCGGGTCGCCGGCCGCGACATGGTCGATGCGGGCAAGATGCGGGTATTCCGCATAGAGCTTTGCGCGTAGCTGCGGCAGCGAATCGAAAGGTAGCTTCTTGCCGAGCACATCCGACAGTGCCCGAAGGATCGCCCAGTCCTCGCGCGCCTCGCCGGGCGCGAAGCCGGCCCGGTTGGTCTGCTGCACGCGGCCTTCGGTGTTGACGAAGGTGCCCGACTTCTCGGTATAGGCGGCACCCGGCAGGATGACGTTGGCGCGGTGTGCGCCCTTGTCGCCATGCGTGCCGATATAGACGACGAAAGCGCCGCCGGTCTTGGCCATATCGATTTCGTCGGCGCCGAGCAGGAACAGCACATCGGTCTCGCCCAGCATGCCGGCGACGTTCCTGCCGCCCTCGCCCGGCACAAACCCGACATCGAGGCCGCCGACGCGTGCCGCGGCGGTGTGCAGCACGGCAAAGCCGTTCCAGTCGGCCCTGGCAGCGTTGACGGCGACGGCGAGCTTCGCCGCTTGGCCGAGCACGGCCGCCCCGTCCGGACGCGCCAGCGCACCCTGTCCGACGATGATCAGCGGATGCGTCGCCTTCTTCAGCAGCTGGAAGAACTTGCCGTTACCGTCGGCCAGATCCTTCAGCGATTCCGGCCCGGCGCCGAGCTGCTCATAATCATAGCGCGTATCGCCGACATCGCCGATGACGCCGACCGGCAGATTGCCGGCCCGCCAGCGCTTGCGGATGCGGGCGTTGAGCAAGGATGCCTCGAAGCGCGGATTGGCGCCGATGATCAGCACCGCATCGGCCTGTTCGATGCCTTCGATGGTCGGGTTGAACACATAGCTCGCCCGGCCGAGCGACGGATCGAGTGCGGCGCCGTCCTGGCGGCAGTCGGTGTTCTTCGAGCCGAGCGAAGCCATCAGAAGCTTCAGCGCGTAGATCTCCTCGACGGCTGCGAGATCGCCGGCAATGGCACCGATCTTTTCGGGTGCCGCATTCGACACCGCTTCCTTGATCGCGGCAAAAGCCTCGGCCCAGCTTGCCGGGGCCAGTCTGCCGTCCTTGCGCACATAGGGGCGGTCGAGGCGCTGCGTGCGCAGACCATCCCAGATGAAGCGGGTCTTGTCGGAAATCCACTCCTCGTTCACCGCCTCGTTGGTACGCGGCAGGATGCGCATCACTTCGCGGCCTCGGCTATCGACGCGGATCGCCGAGCCGACGGCGTCCATCACGTCGATGGATTCGGTCTTGGTCAGTTCCCACGGCCGTGCCTGGAAGGCGTAGGGTTTGGAGGTCAGCGCACCGACCGGGCAAAGGTCGATGACATTGCCCTGCAGTTCCGAAGTCATCGCGCTTTCGAGATAGGTGGTGATCTCGGCATCCTCGCCGCGGCCGATCAGGCCGAGCTCGGATATGCCCGCAATCTCGGTGGTGAAGCGGACGCAGCGCGTGCAATGGATGCAGCGGTTCATGATCGTCTTGACCAGCGGCCCGATATACTTGTCTTCGACCGCCCGCTTGTTCTCGTGGTACCGCGAGGAATCGACTCCGAACGCCATCGCCTGGTCCTGCAGGTCGCACTCGCCGCCCTGGTCGCAGATCGGGCAGTCCAGCGGATGGTTGATCAGCAGGAATTCCATCACGCCTTCGCGCGCCTTCTTGACCATCGGCGTGTTGGTGAAGATTTCCGGCGGCTCGCCGTTCGGGCCGGGGCGCAGGTCGCGCACGCCCATGGCGCAGGACGCCTGCGGCTTGGGCGGGCCGCCTTTCACCTCAATCAGGCACATACGGCAATTGCCGGCGATCGACAGCCGCTCGTGGAAGCAGAAGCGCGGCACTTCCGCGCCGGCGTCCTCGGCCGCCTGCAGCAGCGTGTAATGGTCGGGTACAGTGATCTCTTTCCCGTCGACCTTGAGCTTTGCCATTTCGCCTCAAACCCCTGCGGACGTTCCGCAATCTTTCCTTCCGGGCGCAGCCGAGACCGCGCACGATATTGAATTCACTTTTTGGCCCCGGCCAACGCGGCCGCCTGACCGATCCAGCCGTCACGGCCGATGCGGCCCTTCAACGACAGGTAATCTTCGACCCAGGCGATCTCTTGCGGCGTCCACGCGGCGATCTGGGCGTATGTCCAGATGCCAAGGCCGTTCAGCACCTTTTCCAGTTTCGGCCCGATGCCCGATATCGCCTTGAGGTCAGCCGGCTCGGCTGGCCGATCCATCGGCTTAGGCTGCTTGAAATCCTCCGGCATCAGGCCGGCCGACGCATCCGCTGCAACGGTGCTGGCATTCGCCAAGCTCCGCGCCGCAGTGCTCGTCGCAATGTCGGTCACATCGTTGGCGAAGGACTGCGCCTCGGCAATCAGGGTTTTGGTCGCCGCGCGTGCCTTGGTCGAGGAGCTTTTGCCGGTCGCGGAAACGCGTTCCGTTCGCGCCTCGAAATCCTCGGCGACCGGCTGCCAAAGCCGCTGCGAGGACTCGGCCGCGCCTGAAAGCACGCCCATCCAGATACCAAAGGCGTGGTTGGCAAGGCCGATGCCGAGTGCCGTCATCGCCGCCGCGCCCGCGACAGGATGCGCCAGGAGATTGACGGCATTGGCCATCTCCTTCGGCATCATCCTGGTCAGATCCTGGTTCATCTTCAACAACGGGTCCATATCGGGCGTAAAATCGTCGGGTGTCGAAAACAGCGACATAGGTGGTCTCCTGGTCGTTTCCGTCTGCCCCGCGCTCGTTTCCTCGTGTCGGACATTCGTCCGCATTTTTGAATTCTTCTATTCCGCCGCCGCCAGCACCGGTTCGGCACGGTGCGCGTTGCGCGAAAACTCGTCGATGCGCCGCTCCACCTCGCCGCGGAAATGCCGCATCAGGCCCTGGATCGGCCATGCTGCCGCATCGCCCAGCGCACAGATCGTGTGGCCCTCGACCTGCTTCGTCACGTCGAGCAGCATGTCGATCTCGCGCTTCTGCGCCTCACCGCGCACCAGCCGTTCCATCACCCGCCACATCCAGCCGGTGCCCTCACGGCAAGGCGTGCACTGGCCGCAGCTCTCGTGCTTGTAGAAATAGGACAGCCGCGCGATCGCTTTCACGATATCGGTCGATTTGTCCATGACGATGACAGCCGCCGTGCCGAGGCCCGATTTCAGGTCGCGCAGCGCGTCGAAATCCATCGGCGCGTCAATGATCTGCTCGGCCGGCACCAGCGGCACCGAGGCGCCGCCCGGAATGACCGCCAGCAGATTGTCCCAGCCGCCGCGAATGCCGCCGCAATGCGTCTCGATCAGTTCGCGGAACGGGATCGACATCGCCTCTTCGACGGTGCACGGATTGTTGACGTGGCCGGAGATGCAGAACAGCTTGGTGCCGACATTGTTGGGCCGGCCGAAGGACGAGAACCAGGCGGCACCGCGGCGCAGGATGGTCGGCGCCACCGCGATGGACTCGACATTGTTGACTGTCGTCGGGCAGCCATAGAGGCCGACATTTGCCGGAAATGGCGGCTTCAGCCGCGGCTGGCCCTTCTTGCCCTCGAGGCTTTCGAGCAGCGCCGTTTCCTCGCCGCAGATATAGGCGCCGGCGCCATGGTGCATGTAGATGTCGAAATCGTAGCCGGAGGTGTTGTTCTTACCGATCAGCTTGGCCGCATAGGCCTCGTCGATGGCGCGCTGCAGCGCCTCGCGCTCGCGGATAAACTCGCCGCGCACATAGATGTAGGCGGCGACCGCGCCCATGGCGAAGCCGGCAAGCAGGCAGCCTTCGACCAGCGTATGCGGGTCATGGCGCAGTATGTCGCGGTCCTTGCAGGTGCCGGGCTCGGATTCGTCGGCATTGACGACGAGATAGCTCGGCCGGCCGTCGCTTTGCTTGGGCATGAACGACCATTTGAGCCCGGTCGGGAAACCGGCGCCGCCGCGGCCGCGCAGGCCCGATGCCTTCATCTCGTTGACGATCCACTCGCGCCCCTTGGCAACGATGCCGGGCGTGTTGTCCCAGGCGCCGCGCGCCATGGCACCGGCCAGCGACTTGTCGAAGCGGCCGTAGATGTTGTTGAAGATGCGGTTTCTGTCCTGAAGCATTGCTCGTTCCTCAGACCGGCTTCTTGCCGGTCGGCCGGCTCCTGTTTCCGGGCGACGGCTTGGCCGCCTTGGCGGCAGCCTTCGCCGGTTTGACCTTGGCCTCCGGCGCTTTGAAAGCAGACGCCGGCTCGGCCTTGTTCTTGGGGCCCTTGCGCTGTTTCGAGACGTCCTCGACCTGCGGTTCGGCCTTGTTGGCATTGGCGGCCGAATGCAGAGGCGCTGCGACGCTCGCCGCCCTTTCCGCCGCGGGCGCGACTTTCGTCGCCGACGGCGATTTCAGCGCCGGGTTGGTCTCGACCGCGTCGGTCTTCGGCTTGCTGGCATTCGAGGGCGCAACCGGCGCCGGCGCGGCAGGAGCAGCTGGCGGAACTGATGCTGCGACGGCAGCCGCCGGCTCTGCATCCTTGGTGGCCTTGGTCGCCGCCCTGGTTTCCCGGTCGCGGGTCGCCTTGAGGATCGCCTTTTCGCTCTTGAGGGTCGTCAGGCCACTGGCCGGCTCAGAGGTGATGCGGCCGTTTTGCGGTCCTGGCGTCACCGAAGCACCTTTGCCGGCGTCATAGAGGTCGATGATCTCGGCAAGCCGCTCCGGCGTCAAATCCTCATAGGTGTCCTTGAATATCATCACCATCGGTGCGTTGACGCAGGCGCCGAGGCATTCGACCTCCTCCCACGACAGCGTGCCCTTGTCATTGGTGTGGAACTGGTCGTGATGGATTTTCGAGCGGCACACATCCATCAGCGCTTCCGAGCCGCGCAGCATGCAGGGCGTGGTGCCGCAGACCTGGATATGAGCGCGGGTGCCGACCGGATTGAGCTGGTATTGCGTATAGAAGGTGGCGACTTCCAGCCCACGGATATAGGGCATGTCGAGCATGTCGGAGATCGTCTCGATCGCCGCCTTGGTCACCCAGCCTTCCTGTTCCTGCGCCAGCATCAGCAAGGGAATGATGGCGGACTGCTCGCGCCCCTTCGGATATTTCTTGATCCACTGCTTCGCCGCCGCCGCATTCGCCCGGTTGAAGGCGAAGGAGGCTGGCTGGAGGCTGGCTTCTGCGAGACGGCGGACTGACATTACGATTTCGCTTCTATGTTTCTACTGGTTAGAGTTGTAGGCGCGATAGCAATCCTCGGATCGCCCCAAAACGCATACGAACTCTTCATTTCCACGCTTCAGGCGGATGTATCCGTCATAGCGGCTATACACCCAAGCTATTGGCTTGCAACGATATTCTTCGGGGATCAATGACGCTACGAGGTTGTCATGAACCGCGCAGTTGGACGATGTCGACGGCCGGCCATGGACAAGAATGCCCTCATCCATTGCTGGGGTCTGGGTGCTCAAGCGACGGACTGTAAGCAGATCGCCTTCTGCAATAAGCTTGAACCCCTCTTTGAGAAGATCGGTCGACGAGAGACCCTCACCGGACCCAGCAAGCGACATTTCAGCGGAAGCCGCAAGGCATGCCGCGGCCAGAAACGCCTTTGACGGTCGAGCCATTCCCATCATCACCGATCGACCTCACCAAACACGATGTCGAGTGAACCCAACACGGCGGTGACGTCGGCCAACATGTGGCCGCGACACAAAAAGTCCATGGCCTGGAGATGCGCGAAGCCGGGCGCGCGCAGCTTGCAGCGATAGGGCTTGTTGGTGCCGTCGGAGACGAGATAGACGCCGAACTCGCCCTTCGGCGCCTCGACCGCCGCATAGACCTCGCCGGCCGGCACGCGGTAGCCTTCGGTGTAGAGCTTGAAATGATGGATCAGCGCTTCCATCGAGCGCTTCATCGCCGCGCGCTTCGGCGGCACCACCTTGCCGTCAAGGTTGGACACCGGCCCGCTGCCCTCCTTACCGAGCAACAGATCGACGCACTGGCGCATGATTTTCGCCGACTGCCGCATCTCTTCCATGCGCACCAGATAGCGGTCGAAACAGTCACCGTTCTTGCCGATCGGAATGTCGAAATCCATCTCGGCATAGCATTCGTAGGGCTGCGATTTGCGCAGGTCCCACGGCGCGCCCGAGCCGCGCACCATGACGCCGGAAAAACCCCAGGCCCAGGCGTCGGCCAGAGACACCGTCGCGATGTCGACATTGCGCTGCTTGAAGATGCGGTTGCCGGTCAAGAGTGAGTCGAGGTCGTCGACCGATTTCAGGAATGGGTCGATCCACTTGCCGATGTCCTCGATCAGCTTCTGCGGCAGATCCTGATGCACGCCGCCGGGGCGGAAATAGGCCGCGTGCATGCGCGAACCCGAGGCGCGCTCGTAGAACACCATCAGCTTTTCGCGCTCGACGAAGCCCCACAGCGGCGGCGTCAGCGCGCCGACATCCATCGCCTGCGTCGTCACATTGAGGATGTGCGACATGATGCGGCCGATTTCCGAATAGAGCACTCGGATCAACTGGCCGCGCTTTGGCACCTCGATGCCGAGCAGACGCTCGGCGGCAAGCGCAAAGGCATGCTCCTGGTTCATCGGCGCGCAATAATCGAGCCGGTCGAGATAGGGCACGGCCTGCAGATAAGTCTTGGCCTCGATCAGCTTTTCCGTGCCGCGGTGCAACAGCCCGATATGCGGGTCAACGCGATCGACGACTTCGCCGTCAAGCTCCAGCACCAGGCGCAAAACGCCGTGCGCCGCTGGATGTTGCGGGCCAAAATTGATGTTGAAGTTGCGAACGGAGGTTTCAGCCATTTACTGCTTTGCCTTTTCATCCCCCGGAAGCACGTAATCCGTACCTTCCCACGGAGACAGAAAATCGAAATTGCGGAATTCCTGCTTGAGCTCCACTGGCTCGTAGATGACGCGCTTGGCTTCGTCGTCGTAACGCACCTCGACGAAGCCGGTCAGCGGAAAGTCCTTGCGCAGCGGATGGCCTTCAAAGCCGTAATCGGTCAGAATCCGCCGCAGATCGGGATGGCCTGAAAACAGCACGCCATAGAGATCATAGGTCTCGCGCTCGAACCAGTCGGCGCCGGGATAAATCCCGGTGATTGACGGCACCAGCGTCTCTTCGTCGGCCTGGACCTTGATTCGGATGCGGATATTCTGTCTCGGCGACAGCAAATGATAGACGACGTCGAAGCGCTTCGCCCGCGATGGATAATCGGCGCCGCAGACGTCGATGATCGAAATGAACTGGCATTTCGGGTCGTCGCGCAGGAAGGTCACCACCTCGATCAGGTCGCGCGGCTCGACCGAGATGGTGAGTTCGCCATAGGCGAACACCGCCTCGCCGATCCGGCCGATCAGCTTCTCGCCGAGATAGGTCGAGAGGTCATTCAACGCCTGGGTCATGACAACCTCGCCAACCAGCCCAGAACCTTGCGCGAGTCTTCTGGATCTTTTTCACCAAACCAGCCGCTCTCCCTGGCGGCGTCAATAGTCAAAAAAACCTGGCATTCATCATCGTCACCCGGCTCGCCAAAAAACAGCTTTCCGACAAACTGCCGGGTTTCCAGATGCGCAGGGTCGCCATTTAGAGCAACGCATTCCACAAACAGCTTTTCGGTAGTTGCTCCCTGGCCCGACGCGGCAGAGGAAAGCTTGGCCGACATTTCACCAATCAGATTCTTGGTTCGATCGCCAAGCGAACGCAGTCTTACGTCGCCATGATAAAAGATAATTCGTGGGTCGCTTGTCGGCTCGGCTTCCCAATCATTCAATCGGATGTCGATACCGACACCAGCAGCACCAAATTTCGTGTCTGTTGAGAGCGCAGAAGAATAAAACGTCGAACCGGAGTCCGTTTTTACAAATCGCTGTTCAGACGTTCTGAACATCAAATCCAGCCAAGGTTCAGGGTTGCCATAAATGATCCGATCTTCATCCATGGCGATTTACCGCTCGATCGTGCCGGTGCGGCGGATCTTCTTCTGCAGCAGAAGGATGCCGTAAAGCAGCGCTTCAGCGCTCGGCGGGCAGCCGGGCACGTAGATGTCGACCGGCACGATGCGGTCGCAGCCGCGCACCACCGAATAGGAATAATGATAATAGCCGCCGCCATTGGCGCAGGAGCCCATCGAGATGACGTAGCGCGGCTCCGGCATCTGATCGTAGACCTTGCGCAGCGCCGGCGCCATCTTGTTGGTCAGCGTGCCGGCGACGATCATGATGTCGGACTGGCGCGGGGACGCGCGCGGCGCGACACCGAACCTCTCCGAGTCATAGCGCGGCATCGAAGTATGGATCATCTCGACGGCGCAGCAGGCGAGACCGAAGGTCATGAACATCAACGAGCCGCTGCGCGCCCAGGTGATCAGCGCCTCGGTCGAGGTGACGAGAAAGCCCTTGTCGGCGAGCTCGTTGTTGATCTCCAGGAAGAATGGATCGTCGGACCCGACCGTCCTGCCGGTGTTGGGGTCGATGAGGCCCTTGGGCTTCGGCGCGACGAGCGTGCCGGAACTGTCGTTCAATCCCATTCCAGCGCTCCTTTTTTCCATTCATAGGCAAAGCCGATGGTCAGCACCGCCAAAAACACCATCATCGACCAGAAACCGAGCATGCCGATCTGGCTGAACGACACCGCCCACGGAAACAGGAAGGCCACCTCCAGATCGAAGATGATGAACAGGATCGACACCAGGTAGAAGCGGATGTCGAATTTCATGCGGGCGTCGTCGAACGAGTTGAAGCCGCACTCATAGGCCGAAAGCTTTTCCGGATCGGGGTTGCGATAGGCCACCAGGAAGGGTGCGGCGAGCAGCGCCAGTCCGACGACCAGCGCCACGCCGATGAACAGGACGATGGGCAGGTACGAACTCAACAATGCGTTCATTCTGCAGCTTTCCGTTGCGGCCAATCCACTCTGATTACAGCACCGGACCCACTTGCGGAAGCGTGACAGTTTAACCACTGAACCGTTTTAAGGGGGCTCTATGCTGCAACGCGGCGAGGGTTAGCGCAGCGCTTTCGACGAAGCAAGTCAAACCTTGTTCAAATCGCGGTGCTGGACGGCATATCCGGGAAAACTGGTCCGATCCGCTCCTGTTTGATTTCCTTCACTTTTTACTCCACTTTTCTCTCCTGACATGGATGCCGCCAAAACCCTGCTAGCATGGCACGGAATCGCAGGTCATTTTCTCTGTCCAAAATCGTCCGGATGCCGCCTTCATGAAGGAAAAAATCTCGCTTGCCATGGCCCGCCGCATTGCGCTGGCGGCACAGGGATTCAATGACCCGCGCCCCACCGGCACGCCTGACCGCCGGCATCTGGCC
This sequence comes from Mesorhizobium sp. M1307, assembly GCF_040318155.1. Lineage (NCBI taxonomy): Bacteria > Pseudomonadati > Pseudomonadota > Alphaproteobacteria > Hyphomicrobiales > Phyllobacteriaceae > Mesorhizobium > Mesorhizobium sp. M1307. The sequence goes on from NZ_JAMYLR010000037.1 coordinate 32,909, forward strand.
CGCGTGCTTGCCCGTACCGGCCTGCTGCAGATCGATTCCGTCAGCGCCGTGGTGCGCGCCCACTATATGCCGCTTTATTCGCGGCTTGGCCCTTACAAGCTGGCGTTGCTCGACAACGCCGCCGTCACGCGCAAGCGCATGGTCTTCGAGTATTGGGCGCATGAAGCCTCGTTCTTGCCGGTCGAGACCTATCCGCTGATGCGCTGGCGCATGCAGCGGGCCGAACGCGGCGACGAAATGTACAGCGGACTGGCCAAATGGGGCCGCGAGCACGCCGCCTATATCGAAGACATCTATCGCGAGGTCGCCGAACGAGGCCCGATCGCGGCGTCGGCTTTCGAAGGCCAGAAGGGTTCGGGCGGCTGGTGGGGCTGGAGCCATGCCAAGCATGCCTTCGAGTGGCTGTTCTGGGCCGGCCGCATCACCACGGCGCATCGCCGCGGCTTCGAGCGGTTCTACGATCTGCCGGAGCGCGTGCTGCCGCCGGCGGTACTCGCGCTACCGGTTCCCTGTCCCGAGGATGCTCACCGCGAATTGCTGCGCATCTCGGCCCGCGCCCACGGCATCGCCACGGCAGGCGACCTGCGCGACTATTTCCGCCTCTCGCCCGCCGACATCAAGGGCCGCATCGAGGAGTTGGTCGAGGCCGGCGACCTGTTGCCGGTGAGCGTCGAAGGCTGGAGCAAAACAGCCTATCTCCACAACGACGCCCGTTTGCCGCGCAGGATCGAGGCGCGCGCCTTGCTCGCGCCGTTCGATCCCGTCGTCTTCGAGCGGTCGCGCACCGAGCGCTTGTTCGACTTCCACTACCGCATCGAGATCTACACGCCGGCCGAAAAGCGCCGGTATGGCTATTATGTGCTGCCATTCCTGCTCGGCGACAGCATCGTCGGGCGCGTCGACCTCAGGGCCGACCGTCCGGCCGGCGTATTGCGCGTCCATGCCGCCTATGCGGAGCCCGGCGCCCCGCCACAAACCGCTGCCGAGCTTTTCGAAGAATTGAAGCAGATGCAGGGCTGGCTCGGCCTGGAACGCATCGAGGTGACCGCTGCCGGCGACCTCGGCCGGCCGCTCGCGGATATCGCCGCGGCATAGACGTGCGTTGACACGACTGCCTCCACAAGCCTAAATCCGTTCCAGACGGTCCCCTGCCCGCAACGGCAGGGGCCAAGAGGGAATGCGGTGCGAAATCTCGATTTCAAATCCGCGGCTGTCCCCGCAACTGTAAGCGACGAGCCTCGGCCGAAAACCACTGGGATATTCCCGGGAAGGCGGCACCCAGGCGATGACCCGCGAGCCAGGAGACCTGCCGTCTAGGACATAAGAATCCGATCGCCTGGCGGGTTTTCCGGGCAAGGAGCCTGATTTGGAACGCGACAGCAGTTTTCCGGCTGAGACAGCGGATTTATTGTCCGGCCATGGTGATTCCCCGGCCGGCGTTACCGTCATCGTCTGCTCGTCCTGCCGTGACGAGACCGGTTCGGACGCTCATCCGCGCGCCGGCGAACTGCTCGCAGAGGACACGCGCCGCGCCGCTTCCAGCGAAAACATCAAAATCCGCACCGTCGAATGCCTCGGCAATTGCAAGCGCCGGCTCAGCGCGGCCATGCTGCGCGACGGCTGCTGGAGCTACGTCTTCGGTGATCTGACCACGACCAGCGGCGCCGATCTCGTCACCGGGGCAAAGCTGTTCGCCACCTCGACGGATGGGCTCATTCCATGGCGCGGCCGTCCCGATTGCCTAAAGCGCGGCCTCGTTGCCCGCATCCCTCCCCTTGACCTTCTGAAGGACTTGATATGACCGCTGCCTCCCTTTCGCGCGTTCCCTGCACCGTGGTCACCGGATTTCTCGGCGCCGGCAAGACGACATTGATCCGCCATTTGCTCGAAAACGCCAAAGGCAAGCGGCTGGCCATCATCGTCAACGAGTTCGGCGACATCGGCATCGACGGCGAGATCCTGAAGGGCTGCGCCATCGACACCTGCCCCGAGGAAAACATCGTCGAGCTGGCCAATGGTTGCATCTGCTGCACCGTCGCCGATGATTTCGTCCCGGCGCTGGACCAGATCCTGTCGCTGACGCCGAGGGTCGACCACATCCTGATCGAGACATCCGGCCTCGCTTTGCCCAAGCCGCTGGTCCAGGCCTTCCAGTGGCCGTCGGTGAAAAGCCGCGTGACGGTGGACGGCGTCATTGCCGTGGTCGACGGACCGGCGCTGGCTGATGGCCGCGTAGCCAACGACATGGACGCCCTGCAGGCGCAGCGCGCGCAGGACGAGACGCTCGACCATGACGATCCGGTCGAGGAAGTGTTCGAAGACCAGCTCGCCTGCGCCGACCTGATCATCCTGTCGAAGAGCGACCTGATGGACGCAGCCGGCGCGGCCCGTGCCAATGCCGTCATCGGCAAGCACGTTGCGCGGGCGGTGAAGATCGTACCGACTTCGCAAGGCAAGGTCGACCCGTCGGTGCTGCTCGGCCTCGGCCTCGCCGTCGAGGACGACATCGAGAACCGCAAGACCCACCACGACGACGAGCTCGACCACGAACATGACGATTTTGACTCGTTCGTCATCGACATCGCGTCCGTGTCCAACCCGGACGAGCTCGCACAACGGGTCGCCACGGCGGCGGAGGAAGAAAACGTGTTGCGCGTCAAGGGTTTCGTCGAAGTCGGCGGCAAGCCGATGCGGCTCCTGCTGCAGGCCGTCGGTCCGCGCGTCAACCACTATTACGACCGCGCCTGGACCGCTGAAGACGACCGCCGCTCGCGCCTAGTCGTCATCGGCCTGAAAGGGCTGAACCGCCCGGCCATCGAGCGTATCCTCGCCGGCTGACCCCAGGTACGAGCCGCGATGCACATCCTCACCACCACATCCGCCTCGCTCGACGATCTCGCCGAGCCTGTCGATCTCAGGCAAACGCCTGCGGATGTCGTGGCGCTGTCCTTCACCGACAGCGACCTGGCCGGGCTGGCGGCGGCGTGGAAGGCAGATGCGCACCGCCTGCCGTCGATGCGGCTCGCCGCCTTGCGCGACCTGCGCCATCCGATGTCCGTCGACCTGTGGATTGACAGTGTCGCCCGCCACGCCAAGGTCATTCTGGTCCGCATCCTCGGCGGCTACGAGTGGTGGCGCTATGGCTGCGACCAGCTCGCCGTTATCGCGCGAAATCGCGGTATCAAGCTGGCGCTGCTGCCGGGCGAGAGCCACGACGAGGATTTGCGGCTGATCGAAGGCTCGACGCTGCCGCGCGAGGAGTTGGACGGCCTGCTTGGCTATTTCCGCGAGGGTGGACCGGCGAATATGACGGCGCTGGTGCAGAGGCTGGCAAGTCTCGCTGGATCGGGTGCGGCGGTAGCCGAACCTGTTAGCGTGCCAAAGGCGGGATTTTACGAGCCGGGACTGGGGGTCGTAGAACGCGGCGTCCCCCTCCCCCTCGAGGGGAGGGTCCGGCCGCAGGCCGGGGGTGGGGTCCTCTCCGAAGCGCGCCTACACAAAACGTCGCGCACTGCCGTGACGACCCCACCCGGCCCTGCGGGCCACCCTCCCCTCGAGGGGGAGGGGGACGTCGTGCCAATTCTCTTCTACCGTTCGATGCTGCTCGCGGCCGATGTCGCGCCCATCGACGCGCTTTTCGAAGCCCTGCGCCACCGCGGCATGGCTCCCGTGCCTATGTTCGTCTCCAGCCTCAAGGACCCGGCGTCGCTCGCCTTTGTCGAAACCGCGCTCGCAACCCTGAAGCCTGCCGCCATCATCACTGCGACGGCTTTCGCCTCGGGTGCCGAGCCCGGTGTCGAAACCCTGTTCGACCGCGCCGGCGTGCCGGTGTTCCAGGTCATCGTCGCGACCACCCGCCGCGACATCTGGCAAACCAATCAGCGCGGCCTGGCGCCCGCCGACCTTGCCATGCATGTCGTCCTGCCCGAGCTCGACGGCCGCATCCTGGCCGGCGCCATTTCATTCAAGGGCGAAAGCGAAACCGACCCGGCGCTGGCCTTCCGCGCCTTCGCCAACCGGCCTGAGCCCGACCGCGTGGCGCAAGTGGCGAACCGTGTCGAGGCCTTCGTGCGCCTGCAGCGGACGCCGCGTGCGGAGCGCAAGCTCGCCATCCTGATCCCCGACTATCCGAGCGCCCCCGGTCGCACCGGCTACGCGGTTGGTCTCGACGTGCCGTCCAGCGTGCTGGCAATGCTGCACGACCTCAGCGAACAGGGCTACGCCGTTGAAAGGATTCCGCAAACGCCGCGCGAGTTGCTGGAGGTGCTCGAGCGTGGAGGTGAAGGGTTGGGGTTTGAGGACTATCTCGGGTACTCGGCGGAATTGCCTGCTGAAGCGATAGCTGCCGTGACGGCCGCATGGGGGAATGCGGCAGATGAGACAAGTTTGTGCGAGGCACCCCCCTCTGTCCTGCCGGAGATGTCCGGCAGGACAGAGGGGGGTGTTCAAGCGCCTGCCGCCGCAAAATTCGCCTTCCGCGCAGCCACCTTCGGCAACGTCACCGTGGCACTCGCACCTGACCGCGGGCGCTCAGCCGACCGCCGCGCCGACTATCACGACCCGACGCTGCCGCCGCGCCATGCGCTGGTCGCCTTTGGCCTCTGGCTGCGCAAGTCGCTCGGCATCCATGCAATTGTCCATGTCGGCGCCCACGGCACGCTGGAGTGGCTGCCCGGCAAGACCGTGGCGCTCAGCGAAAACTGCTTTCCCGAGATAGTCACCGGTCTCCTGCCCGTAATCTATCCCTTCATCGTCTCCAACCCGGGAGAGGCAGCGCAGGCCAAGCGGCGCATTGCCGCCGTCACGCTCGGCCATCTGCCGCCGCCGCTGACCGGCGCCGGGCTGGACGAAAACCAGCACAGACTTGAACGACTGGTTGACGAATATGCCCAGGCCGACGGGCTCGACCGCCGCCGCCGCGACCGCCTGGCGAAGCTGATCGTCGAGACGGCGGAAAAGACCGGCCTCGCCTCAGAGGCAGGCGTCGCCAGGACCGACGCAGCCGACGAGGCTTTGCGCCGGATCGACGCCTGGCTCTGCGATCTCAAGGATTTCGCCATCAAGGACGGCCTGCACATTTACGGCCGCTCGCCGGAAGGCGAGGCTGATCCGGTACGGCGGCAAAGTGCGGCAGCTGAAAAAACCGCGCTGCTTGCCGCCCTCGACGGCCGCCACGTCGCTGCCGGTCCGGCCGGTGCGCCGGCGCGTGGCCGGAGCGATGTTCTGCCGACCGGCCGCAATTTGTTCACCGCCGACCCACGCACCATGCCGACGCCGACCGCCTATGATCTGGGCAAGGTGGCAGCGGAAGAAGTGGTCCGCAGCTACATGCAATCGCATGGCGACTGGCCGCGCTCGCTGGTCATCGACCTGTGGGGCTCGGCCTCGCTGCGCACCGGCGGTGAGGAGATCGCGCAAGGCCTGGCGCTGATGGGCTGCCGGCCGCAATGGGATTCCGCCACCGGCCGCATCACCGGCATAGACGTGCTGCCGCCGGCAACACTCGGCCGTCCGCGCATCGATGTCACCTGGCGCATATCGGGCCTGTTCCGCGACATGTTCCCGACCCAGATCGCGCTGATCGACGCCGCGGCCAACGCGGTGGCGACCCGCGATGAGGACGATTCGGAAAACCCGCTCGCCGCCAGGACCCGCATCGACGGCAAGATCAGCCCGCGCATTTTCGGCACCTCGCCGGGCACTTACGGCGCGGGCGTCGAGGACTTGTTGTCGAGCGGCGACTGGGCCGCGCGCGAAGAGATCGGCCGCACCTATCTCGCCGCCACCTCGCACGCCTATGGCGGCTCCGAGGGCAAAGGCATTTCGGCGCCCGGCGCGTTCGAGGATCGCCTCGCCGAGGCCGACCTTCTGGTTCATACCGGCGACGACCCCGGCCGCGACATCCTCGAAGGCTCGGCCGACGTCGCCTTCATCGGCGGCTTTTCGGCAGCACTTGCCGCGCTCGGCAAAAACGCCGACGTGATCGTGCTCGACACCACGGACCCGCAAAGACCGAAGCCGCGCTCGATCAGTGAGGCCGTGTCGCGCGTCGTGCGGGCACGCGCCGTCAATCCGCGCTTCATCGCCGGCCAGATGCGTCATGGCCCGCGCGGCGCCTCGGAATTCGCCGAGACGGTCGACCGGCTTGTCGGCTTTGCCGAGACTACCCATGCCATATCGGGCACGCTTATCGAGGCCGTGCACGACGCCTATCTCGGCGACCCCGTGGTCCGCGCCTTCATCCTGCGCGAAAACCCTTCAGCCGCAAAAGTCATCGCCGAGCGTTTTCTCTCGGCACGGCGGCGCGGGCTCTGGCATCCGCTGCGCAATTCCATCGATGACGATCTCGCCGCACTGATTGCCGAAGCGCAAGCTCTGGGAGTGGCGGCATGAACGCTTTCTCGCGCCGTGACGCCTGCCCTGCCTTGTCCGCGCCGATGCAGACCGGCGACGGGCTGCTGGTGCGGCTCAATCCGGTCGCTGGAGGACTGTTGCCGAAATCGTTGATCGGACTCTGCGAATCCGCCTTGCGCCATGGCAACGGCATCATGGAAGTGACCGCCCGCGGCAGCCTGCAGATCCGCGGCCTGACGCCGGCAAGCGCGCGGCTGCTGGCAATGGAGGTCGACGCGCTCGGCATCGCCGTGCGCACAGGCGTGCCGGTCGAGACTGGCCCGCTAGCGGGCATCGATCCGCAGGAGATCGCCGATCCGCGACCGCTGACAGAGCGGATCAGGGTGGCGATTGAAGAGGCTGGTCTAACGGCAAGGCTCGGTCCGAAGGTTTCGGTCGTTGTCGATGGCGGCGGGCAACTGACGATGGATGCGGTAGTGGCCGATGTACGACTGGCTGCGATCAGAACCGACGCGGGCGTCCGCTGGCGGATAGCTGTTGCTGGCGACGGGCAGAATGTCAGGCCTCTCGCCATGATCGAGAAAGATGCTGCCCGTGATATCGCCGTCGCGATTCTCAGGATGGTCGCCGAAAAAGGCCGCGAAGCTCATGCAAGGGATTTGACGGAACGGCAGCGTAGATCACTCGCAAGCTGGCATTCCTTCGCGCCCCCCTCTGTCCTGCCGGACATCTGCCCCTCTAGGGGGGAGATCGGCAGTTCCGCCGACGGCCGTCCTTCTGCTGCCTCGGTATTCGGCGCGACTTCGGCGATTAGCGAAGGCGGAGACCAAGGTGCAATCTCCCCCCTAGAGGGGGAGATGTCCGGCAGGACAGAGGGGGGCGCCGTAGAGCGCCATCGCCCGCCCATTGGTATCTTCAACCTGAGTAACGGCCACGCTCTCGGCATCGGCCTGCCCTACGGCAGCATGCCCGCAGATAAACTCACCGGCCTCGCGCAGAGTGCCCTCACTCTTGGCACAGTCGAAATCCGCCTGGCCCCGAGGCGGGGCCTGCTTCTCCTCGGTCAGCCGGCAGCCGCCAACCAGCCCCTTCAAAACACCGCCGCTACCCTCGGCTTTGTCACCGACGCAGCCGATCCGCGCACCAGGATCGCCACCTGCCCCGGCGCACCCGCCTGCGCCTCCGGCCGCATCGCCACCCGCGACATCGCCGAGATCATCGCTACAGAAAACCGCGACATCCTCGATTCCTCCTTAACGCTGCACATCTCCGGCTGCGCCAAGGGCTGCGCCCATCCCGGTCCGGCGGCGCTGACCCTGGTCGGTGGCGAAAACGGAGCCGGACTTGTCGTGGACGGGACGGCAAAGGCATTGCCCGCCGGATACAGGCCGGGCTACGACGCCGCGCACAGCATCGGCCGCATTGCAGCGGCGATCCGCAGCGCACGACATTCCGGCGAAACTGCTGTCGCCTGCCTGGCAAGGCTCGGCGCGCCCGGCATCACCGAAATCTATCGACAGGAATGAGCATGCCCGCCCAGAACGCCTACGACTACATCCATGATGGCACGGCGATCTACGAGCGCTCCTTCGCCATTATCCGCGCCGAGGCCGACCTGTCGCGCTTTTCCGAAGCCGAGGCCGAAATCGCTATCCGCATGATCCACGCCTGCGGCCAGGTCGAGGCAGCGCGACATTTCGTTTTCTCGAGCGATTTCGTCGCCGCTGCGCGCACGGCGCTGGGCGCCGGTGCGCCGATCTTCTGCGACGCGCAGATGGTCTCGCACGGCGTCACGCGCGCCCGGCTGCCGGCCGGCAACGAGGTGATCTGCACGCTGCGCGATCCGCGGACCGCCGACATCGCGAAAAAGATCGGCAACACCCGCTCGGCCGCGGCGATCGACCTGTGGGGCGAGCGCATGGCTGGTTCGGTCGTCGCCATCGGCAATGCGCCGACAGCCCTTTTCTATCTGCTGGAGAAGCTGCGCGACGGCGCCCCGAAGCCGGCGGCGATCATCGGCATGCCGGTCGGGTTTGTCGGTGCCGCCGAATCAAAGGATGCGCTGGCCGAAAATTCCTATGGCGTGCCTTACGCCATCGTGCGCGGCCGGCTGGGCGGCAGCGCCATGACCGCCGCCGCACTCAACGCTCTGGCGAGGCCGGGCCTATGAATGCGATCGCAAAAGGTCGGCTGGTCGGCGTCGGCACCGGTCCTGGCGACCCGGAACTTTTGACGCTGAAGGCAGTGCGTGCTCTGGCCGAGGCCGATGTCGTTGCGCATTTCGCCAAGCGCGGCAACAACAGCAATGCGCGCGCCATTGTCGGCGCGCATTTTCGCCCTGATCTGATCGAACTGCCGCTGCTCTACCCGGTGACGACCGAGATCGACAAGGACAACAGCGATTACCGGTCGCAGATAACGGATTTCTACGAGCAGTCGGCCGAAAAGGTCGCCGAGCACCTCAGCGCCGGCAGGATGGTCGCTGTGCTTTCGGAAGGCGACCCGCTTTTCTACGGCTCCTACATGCATCTTCATGTCCGGCTGGCGCACCGCTTTCCGAGCGAAGTCATTCCCGGCGTCACCGCCATGTCCGGCTGCTGGTCGGCGACCGGCCTGCCTATCGTCCAGGGCGACGACGTGCTGACGGTGCTGCCGGGCACCATGAGCGAATTCGAGCTGACGCGTCGCCTCGCCGATACCGACGCTGCGGTGATCATGAAGGTCGGCCGTAACCTGCCCAAGATCAGGCGCGCGCTGGAGGCAACCGACAAGCTGGCGCGGGCCATCTATGTCGAGCGCGGCACCATGCCGGGCGGCGTCTCGATGCGGCTGGCCGATAAAAAGGACGACCAGGCGCCTTATTTCGCCATCGTGCTGGTGGCCGGCTGGTCGGGCCGGCCAAGCGCATTGAAAGCCGAAGCATGAGCGGCCGCCTCACTGTCATCGGCCTCGGGCCAGGCAACGCCGACCAGGTGACGCCGGAGGCAAGCCGCGCCGTTGCCGAGGCAAAATTCTTCTACGGCTACAAGCCCTATCTCGACCGGCTCGATCTGCGCCCCGACCAGATTCGCGTCGCTTCCGACAATCGCGAGGAACTCGCGCGCTCCAGGGACGCGCTGCTCAAGGCTGCGGAAGGCCACGATGTCGCCGTCGTGTCGGGCGGCGATCCCGGCGTCTTCGCCATGGCCGCGGCCGTCTGCGAGGCGATAGAGGCGGGCCCACCCGAATGGCGCGCGGTCGACATCGCCATCGTGCCCGGTATCACCGCCATGCTTGCCGTCGCCGCCCGCATCGGCGCGCCGCTCGGCCATGATTTCTGCGCCATCTCGCTGTCCGACAATCTGAAGCCGTGGGACCTGATCGAGCTACGCCTGCTGGCCGCGGCCGGCGCCGGCTTCGTAATCGCGCTCTACAACCCGATCAGTAAGGCGCGCCCATGGCAGCTAGGCCGCGCCTTCGAATGCCTTGCTGCGATCCTGCCCGGCACCACGCCGGTGATCTTCGGCCGTGCCGCCGGCCGTCCCGACGAGCGCATCGAGGTTTTTCTGCTGGCCGACGCCGATGCCGCGAAGGCCGACATGTCGACCTGCATCATCATCGGCTCGCCGGAAACCAGGATCATCAAGCGGGGTGACAAGGCCGCGCTGGTCTACACGCCGCGTTCGGCAGCAGGCCCAAGAACATGACCGACCAGAAAATGATCGACCATCTCGGCAAGAGATTCGACGGTCTCAGCCGACGTGACGTCCGGCAGCGCCGGCCTGCGGATCATCACCACCTCGATTCCCAGCGCTCGCGCCGCCGCGATCTTGCCGTAGGTCGCCTCCCCGCCGCTGTTTTTGGAAACAACGACTTCGATGTGGTGTTGCAGAAGCAGTGCATGTTCGTCGACTTCCCGAAACGGCCCGCGCGCCAAGAGATAGGTCGCGTCGGGCACAGCGAGCCTGGGCTCGACCGGGTCGACACTGCGGATGAGATAATGATGCTGGGGAGCGGCCTTGAAGGCAGCGACCTCCTGTCGCCCGAGCGCCAGGAACACGCGGCGCGGCACCGATCCCAAAGCCGTCACCGCGCTGGCAACGGTGTCGACCAACATCCAGCGATCACCTTCGACCGCCTCCCATCCGGGACGCCTGAGCGCAACGATAGGCACGCCGGTCATGCGCGCTGCTTCCGCCGCATTGGCGGAGATTCGCGCCGCATAGGGATGCGTGGCGTCGATCAGCAGGTCGATCTTGTTCTGGCGGAGATACGCCGCCAGCCCGCCGGCACCGCCGAAGCCGCCGACCCGCACCGGCACCCCCTGCGCGGCCGGGTTTTCGGTGCGGCCGGCCAGCGACAGCATGACCGAAATATCCGCGCGCGGGGTCAGCTTTCCGGCCAATTGCCGGGCTTCGGTGGTTCCGCCGAGGATCAGAATGCGGTGGGTCATCATGCCTGCTGAAGCTCCGCGCGGCGCCAAGCTCACCTCAAAGTGGCTCACGATCATCGGCATCGGCGAGGACGGTGTAGCGGGTCTCGGCGACGAGGCCAAGCGGTTGATCGCGGAGGCCGAATTCGTCTTCGGCGGCAAGCGCCACCTTGCCCTCGTCGCGTCGCTCGCCAAAGGTGAAGCGCGCGCCTGGCCGACACCTTTCGATGCCGAGCTGCGCGACATGCTGGCGCTCTCCGGCCGACGCGTCTGCGTGCTGGCCTCCGGCGATCCCTTCTACCACGGTGTCGGCGTCACCCTCGCCCGCAAGGTCGCGGCGGAGGATATGCGGGTGATCCCCGCGCCCTCGGCCTTTTCGCTGGCCGCCTCACGCCTGGGTTGGACGCTGCAGGACGTCGAGACCATTTCGCTGCATGGCCGCTCGCTCGACCTGATCCGGCCGTTGCTGCATCCTTGCACCCGCATTCTCGCGCTGACCTCGGACAGCGATGCACCGGGAGCGATTGCCCGTCTCATGACCGAACTTGGCTTCGGCGCTTCGCGGTTGACGGTGCTGGAGGCGCTGGGTGGGCCGAACGAAAGGCTGCGCTCGGCGAGCGCCGGCACTTTCGATCTCGAAAAGATCAACCCGCTCAACGTGCTCGCGATCGAAGTTGAATCGACTTCGCAAGCACGCATCCTGCCGCTGACAGCGGGACTTGCCGATCATTTGTTCGAGCATGACGGCCAGATCACCAAGCGCGAAGTGCGCGCCGTCACCCTGTCCGCTCTCGCGCCAAGACGCGGCGAACTGCTGTGGGACATCGGCGCCGGATCGGGCTCCATCGGCATCGAATGGATGCTGGCCCATCCTTCCATGCGTGCGATCGCCGTTGAGGCCGATCCGGCCCGCGCCGCGCGCATCCGACGCAACGCCGCGGCTTGCGGCGTTCCCGGTCTCACCGTCGTCGAAGGTTCGGCACCGCAAGCTCTTGCCGGGCTGGAGACGCCCGCGGCGATCTTCATCGGCGGCGGCGGCAGCGATGCCGGCGTGCTGGAAAGAGCCATCGATGCCTTGCCTGCCGGCGGGCGCCTCGTCGCCAACGCAGTGACCCTGGAGATGGAGGCGCTGCTGCTTTCCCGTCACGCCGCGCTCGGAGGCGAGCTTACCCGGATCGCTATATCCCGTGCTTCGCCGGTCGGTTCGATGCAGGCGTGGCGGCCGGCTATGCCGGTCACTCAATGGAGCTGGGTGAAGCCATGATGGTCGCGGGCATCGGCAGCCGCAAAGGCGTCAGCGCGCGCGACGTGCTTGCCGCGGTAGAAACCGCCCTGGAAGCGCACGGGCTTGCCCTGCCCGCGCTTTCAGCCCTCGCGACCGCGTCTCTCAAGCAGGATGAAGCGGCAATCTTCGCCGCCGGACGCGAACTCCGCCTTCCGGTGATCGTCGTCGAGCAGGATGAACTCAAAGCCGCATCTACGACCAGCCGTTCCGACCTATCGCAGGAGCATGCCGGCACGCCGTCGGTTTCCGAAGCCTCGGCGCTTGCCGCCGCCGGCAAAGGCGCAAAACTGCTCGGGCCGCGCACCGTGCTCGGTGCTGTCACTTGCGCCATCGCCATCAGCGGAGATGCGGCATGACCGTTCACTTCATCGGTGCCGGCCCGGGTGCTGCCGACCTCATCACCTTGCGCGGCAGCCGCCTGCTCGGCAGTTGTCCCGTCTGCCTCTATGCCGGATCGATCGTCGCGCCGGAGCTGTTGCAGCACTGCGCGCCCGGAACGAGGTTGATCGACACCGCGCCGATGTCGCTCGACGAGATCGAGGCCGAATATCTGGCCGCCCACGCGGCCGGCAATGATGTCGCCCGCCTGCATTCCGGCGATCTTTCGGTGTGGAGCGCCGTTGCCGAGCAGATCCGCCGGCTGGAAAAGCACGGCATTCCTTACACGCTGACGCCGGGCGTGCCGTCCTTCGCCGCTGCGGCGGCAGCGCTGCGCCGCGAGCTGACCATTCCAGAAGTCGCGCAAAGCCTGGTGCTGACCCGCATCTCCGGCCGCGCCTCGAAAATGCCTCCCGGCGAAACGCTGGCCGGCTTCGGCCGCACCGGCGCCACGCTGGCCATCCACCTTGCCATCCACGCTATCGACCGGATCGTCGCCGAACTGACGCCGTTCTATGGCGCCGATTGCTCGGTGGCGGTCGTCTTCCGTGCTTCCTGGCCGGACGAGCGCGTGCTGACCGGCACGCTGGCCACCATCGAGGCGCAACTGGCCGCCGATCCGATGGAACGCACGGCAATCATCTTCGTCGGCCGCTCGCTGGCGGCGGAGGGCTTTGGCGAAAGTTCACTGTACGACGCGCACTACCAGCGACGCTTTCGCGGACGGGACGGATTGTGAGCGGCAGCAACAGAAACACTACGGTCGAGCAGGCGCTCACCCGGCTCAACTTCAAGCCGCGCCAGCTTGAGCCCGGGCATGTCTGGCTGGCCGGCGCCGGCCCTGGCGATCCCGGCTGCCTGACGCTGGAAGTGCTGGCCGCCCTCGGACAGTGCGACGCGCTGGTTTATGACGCGCTGGTCTCGCCAGAAGTCGTCGCTGTCGCCGAGGGCGCGGAACTGTTCTATGCCGGCAAACGCGGCGGCAAGCCGTCGATGAAGCAGGACGACATCACCGCTCTGCTGGTCCGGCTGGCGCGCGCGGGCCGGCGCGTCGTCAGGCTGAAGGGCGGCGACCCCTATATTTTCGGGCGTGGCGGCGAAGAGGCGCTGGCGCTGGCCGGGGAAACTATCCCGTTCCGCATCCTGCCTGGCCTGACGTCCGGCCTCAGCGCGCTGGCCGCGACCGGCATTCCCGGCACCATGCGCGGCATCAACAAGGCGCTGATCCTGGCGACCGGCCATGCCGCCGGCACCGATGACGATCTCGACTGGGCGGCAATCGCCCGCACCGGCCAGCCGGTGGTCATCTATATGGGTATGGCCAACCTGCCGCTGATCGCCGCTTCGCTGCTCGAGGGCGGCCTGCCATCTTCGACGCCCGCCGCGGTCATCGTTGCCGCGACGACGCCGCAGGAGCGTATCGTCGTCGCCACGCTCGCCACGATTGCCGAGGAAGCGGCCGCAGCCGGCTTGACCTCGCCGGCGCTGATCGTCGTCGGCGGCATCGTCGGGATGCGCGCGGCACTGGCGGGTGAGTCATGACCCGCGCCATCATCATCGGCGCGCCGCGCTCGGGCTCGGGCAAGACCAGCGTCACCATCGGCATTCTACGCGCCCTCGCCCGGCGCGGCCTGAAAGTGCGCGGCGCCAAATCCGGCCCGGACTATATCGATCCCGGCTTCCACACCGCAGCCACAGGCTTGTCCGGCATCAATCTCGACAGCTGGGCAATGCCGCCCGCCCTGCTCAACACACTGGCCGGCGAAGCGACCGAGGACGCCGACTTCATCTTTCTCGAAAGCGCCATGGGCCTGTTCGACGGGATCCCTGCTGCTCCAGGCCGCACCGGCTCGGCCGCCGACCTTGCCCGGCTCTACGGCCTGCCGGTGCTGCTGGTGCTCGACGTCTCCGGACAGTCGACCACGGCGGCGGCCGTCGCCAAGGGTTTTGCCACTTACGATCCGGATGTGCGCATGGCCGGGGTCGTGCTCAACCGGCTGGGCAGCGAGCGCCACCGCCGGCTATGCGGCGATGCCATCGAGGCACTCGGCCTGCCTGTCGTCGGCGCTATCCTGCGCGATCCCTCGCTCAACCTGCCCGAGCGCCATCTCGGCCTCGTCCAGGCCGGCGAATATGAGAATCTGATGGCGCATCTCGACCGGCTGGCCGACATGGTCGAGCGCTCGCTCGACCTCGACGCCATTATGGCGCTGGCGGCGCCATTCACGCCCGCGCCGGGCAATTTCGGCGACGCGCTGCCGCCGCCCGGCCAGCGCATCGCATTGGCCGAGGACGCCGCCTTCACCTTCCTCTATCCGCACGTTGCCGCGCATTGGCGCAAGGCCGGCGCCGAGATCGTTCCGTTCTCGCCGCTCACCGATGAGGCGCCAGGCGACGATTGCGATGTCTGCTGGCTGCCCGGCGGCTATCCCGAGCTTCACGCCGGCCGCCTCGCCGCCGCGGCGAATTTCAGGGCCGGCATGGCGAGGTTCGCCGCCACGCGGCCGGTGCACGGCGAGTGCGGCGGCTTCATGGTGTTGGGCGAAGCGCTCGAGGACGCGTCGGGCGAGACGCATCCGATGCTTGGCCTCCTCGGCCATTCGACCAGCTTCGCCAAGCGCAAGATGAATCTCGGCTACCGCGAGGCGCGGCTGCGGTCCGGCTGTCCGCTCGGCAGCCAAGGCACGCTGATCCGCGGCCATGAATTCCACTACGCGCAGATGGTTGCGACCGGCAATGACGAGCCGCTGGCCGACCTCGCCGACGGTCAAGGAAATCCGCTCGGCGCCTCGGGATACCGGCGCGGCAATGTCAGCGGCACGTTCTTCCATGCCATTGCGAGGGGCGGATGAAGGCCTCGCAACAGCAAATTCTCGATGATATCGTGCTTTGCCTCGTCTTCTTTACCCGGCTGCCGCTGCCCGGAACCGACTTCCGTGGCCGCAGCCTTGCCGCTGCGATCTGGGCTGCACCGCTTGCCGGTCTCGCCGTCGCTCTGGCCGGTGCGCTGGTCTACGCCGTCGGAACGAGGCTCGGCCTAGCCGAGGGTCCTGCTGCAGCGTTGACCCTTGCCGCGATCTTGCTCGCCACCGGCTGCCTGCATGAGGACGGCCTTTCGGACGTCGCCGACGGCTTTGGCGGCGGCAAGACGCGCGAAAGGAAATTGAAGATCATGCGTGACAGCCGCATCGGTGCCTACGGCGCCTGCGCGCTCGGCATCTCGCTGCTGATCCGCTGGAGCGTGCTCTCTGGATTCGCCGGCCCGGCTCATGTCCTTTGGGCCCTCATTGCCGCGCATGCGGCGTCGCGCGGCCTGCTCGGCGCCTTCATGCACCTGCTGCCGCCGGCCCGTAGCGACGGCCTCTCGGTTGATGCAGGCACAGTCACGGCCGAAACCGCTATAGCCGGTGCTGTGCTCGGTGCGGCCGCGCTGCTGGCGCTTGGGTTCAGCGCTGCCATCTTCGCGCTCATCCTGCTTGCGTTTCTGTTTGCCGCCTTCCGCGCGCTGTGTATCAACCAGATCGGCGGTCAGACCGGCGACACCGTCGGCGCCCTGCAGCAGCTGGGCGAGATCGCAATCCTGCTCGTCGCTTCCGTTTCCCTTTCTTGACTCTGTTTCGGAGATTTCGCCCCCATGCCTTTCAAATCGCTCGATGAACTGCGCGCCGCCTGCCTCGACCTGCCCAATGGCAGCGATGCCGCCGCCAATGCCGTCGCGCGCCGCCAGGACACGCTGACCAAGCCGCAAGGCAGCCTCGGCCGGCTGGAGACGATAGCCGCCTGGCTGGCGCGCTGGCAGGGCCGCGACATGCCAAAGCTCGACCGTGTCAAGGTCTTCGTCTTCGCCGGCAACCACGGCGTCACTGCGCAAGGGGTGTCGGCTTTCCCCTCGGAAGTCACCGTGCAGATGGTGGCGAACTTCGCCGGTGGGGGTGCTGCCATCAACCAGCTTGCCCGCATTGCCGGCGCCGAGCTCGACGTCATCCCGCTCGACCTCGACCGCCCGACCGGCGACTTCACGCAAGAGCCGGCGATGGACGACGAGGCCTTCCTCGCCGCCGTCTCCGCGGGCTACCACGCGATCAGCAAGGAACTCGACCTCGTCTGCTTCGGCGAAATGGGCATCGGCAACACCACGCCGGCGGCGGCCATCTCGACCGCGCTGTTCGGCGGCGGCGCGGAGCGATGGACAGGGCGTGGCACCGGCGTCGACGACGCCGGCCTCGTGCGCAAGATCGTCGCCATCGAGGCCGGCCTGAAGCGCCACGCCCCGGCGCTAGCCGACCCCCTGAAGGTAGCGGCAGCCCTCGGCGGCCGCGAGCTCGCGGCGATCCTTGGTGCGACGCTGGCAGCGCGTCATCTCGGCGTGCCGGTATTGCTCGACGGCTTCGTCGGCACCGCCGCCGCGGCACCATTGGCGAGATTGCATCCTGCCGGCCTCGCGCACACACTGGCAGCCCATGTCTCGGCCGAATCCGGCCACCGTCGTCTGTTGGAGGCGCTCGGCCTGCCGCCCTTGCTCGACCTCGGCATGCGGCTCGGCGAAGGCTCCGGCGCCTGCCTCGCAGTCAACATTGTTCGTTCAGCCCTAGAATGCCATACGCGCATGGCAAGCTTTGCCGAGGCTGGTGTTTCGGAGAAGTAAGGCGGAGCCAGGCGCGGATCGCGTTGATGAACAAACCCTCACAGATTTTCGGAGACCCCAAGCACGGGCTTCGCGATATTCTTGCTCGGATCATCACAGATTTCGACAGCAAGAGCGGCGCTTTTGCCGGGCTGAAATACAATTCGCCGTGGATACTCGCCACCGAGGATTGGGCAGAGCGATCGGTCCATACGGTCGAAGAGCTATGCGAGATGATTTCTCAATGCCGGATTTCGGTTCGCTCTGGGAATCCGACGAATCCGCCAATCATCCAAATTTTTGAAGATCTTCGCAGTGCTGCGGAAGAGTGGAGAACAGAGACAGGTTACAGTGATCCGCCCATCCATCTGACCCCGGAATTGACGAAATTCCCTAATCGCAAAGAACTGAAAGCCCATACCCTGAAGGTATGGAGTTCTTTGGGATTGGCGAGGCAATGGCATAGCTATGATGCCAAGGACCTTAGGTTCTGCGGAATTTTTGAGGACAGATTTGGTCACAATGTTACAGTCAGAATGACCTTTAAGCTTGGATATGGTGGGCCTATCCGGCTGGATTTTCACTTTCCTTACTACGCAGACGATGAACCTACATCCTTTGAACTGGGCGGTCTCTCGGGCGAGGCGCTATTCCATGCACTTCGACTGCCCAGGCATCCTGAACTCGAATGGATCGCAAGCAAGAGCAAAACAAACTTCGATGCCGTCGACGGCGTGATAGCCATAACGCGAGCAATCCTGACCTATCTGAAGCCCACTATCCAATAGTCGGGCGAGTCAGCTAGCCGCTTGCCGACATGTGCGACGGGCAAAAGCTGTCTCGCGCCGCGTTAAGGTCTTTCCACCAAATCCCGGAGATTTTTGGTGGGTGCGCACAGGATTGAACTGTGGACCCGCTGATTAAGAGTCAGCTGCTCTACCAACTGAGCTACGCACCCACTCGGCCGGAAAAACCGGCGTTGGCGGGCATATAGCCGCCGACATCCGCCATGTCCAGCCCCGTGGGATTCATTTCCCGACAAATCGCCGAAGTGCTGCGCCCGTCAAACAAAAAGCCTGCCTTCAGCCACCTTCACCGCATGGCCGCCGATGCGGGCGGCCGCCAGTTTGCCGCCTTCGACATTCAGTTCGAGGCGAATTCGCGAAGGCCGGCCCATCTCCAGCCCCTGCTCGATCCACAGTTGTGAAACGCCGTCCGTCGGGCCGTCGAAATGCATGATCGCGCCGGCGAAGGCGGCCGCCGCTGAGCCGGTCGCCGGGTCTTCGTAGGACGGATTGCCGGGCACCATCATGCGGACATGGAAGGCGCTGTCGTGATGCACCGTCTCGCGGCAATAGACATAGGGGCTGGCGAAGGCCCATTCGCTCTTGCGTGGTGCGAGCTCCGACCACGCCTGGTTGTCCAGCCTGATCCGGGCGGCCGCCTCCAGATTGGCGACGGGGATGGTCACGTAGGGCACGCCCGCCGACCAGAACGAAACGCGGTGGTTCTCGAAGCCGATCTCGTGCGGCCCAAGGCCTAGGGCCGCGCCGATCGCCTCCGGATCGGCCGACAATGCCAGCTGCGCCGGCAGTTTCGCCAGGTCGAACTCGGCAAAGGTCGAACCGTCGTGCTTGCTGACAGCGCAGCGCACCGGGCCGATATTCTCCTCGAGCACGAAGATGCCGGCGGCCTCTCCCGCCATTTCGGCGAGCGCTATCGCCGAGCCGACGGTTGGGTGGCCGGCGAACGGCATTTCATAGTCGGGCGTGAAGATACGGATGCGGGCCCGGTGCTTCGGGTTGTCCGGCGGCAGCACGAAGACGGTTTCGGACAGGTTGAACTCGCGCGCCACCGCCTGCATCGCCGCAACGTCGAGCCCGTCACAGTCGAGCACCACGGCCAGCGGATTGCCGGCCAGCCGGTTGGTGGTGAATACGTCGTAAAGCAAGTAATTCCGCGGCTGCATCTCAGTAAGTCCTCTGCCTCATTCCCAACATGAGCGAAATTTAATTTGAATTTTGAACCATAAGGCCTGATTTGTGCACCGATGGGATATCACTGAACATAGGGGTCCGGCGTGGACCAGATTGTCAATCTGCCAAAGACGGAATCCGCTTCCGCCATCGAGACGGCGCTCGGGCTCGACCACCAGGGCCTGAAGACAAAACGCCGTCGCGGTTGGCGTTACGCAGTGTTCGCACTGCTTGCCGTCGCCGCGGGTGTCGTCGGCTACCAGTGGTATGCGGGCTCGCCCGCCAAGATCGAGTATACCACGACACTGGCCGCCATGGCCGACCTTACCGTCGCGGTTTCGGCTACCGGCACGCTGCAGCCTCTCACCCAGGTCGATATTTCCAGCGAACTCTCCGGCGTCGTCCGCTCGGTTTCAGTCAACGAGAACCAGCTGGTGAAGAAGGGCGATGTGCTGGCCGCGCTCGACACCGCCAAGCTGGAGGTGCAGATCGAGCGCGCCCAGGCCTCGGCCAAGGCAGCCGCGGCGAGCGTCGAGGACGCCACCGTGACGCTAGCTGAAAACGAAAAGGCGCTGGTGCGCGCGGCACAATTGACCAAGCGCGGCATGGCGACGGACCAGTCGCTTGAAGCGGCAACCGCCACCCGCGACCGCTCGAAGGCGGCGCTTGATATCGCCAAAGCCAACCTCGCCATGGCCAATGCCGATCTCAAGGCGCAGCAGACGGATCTTGCCAAGAGTACCATCTACGCTCCGATCGATGGCATCATATTGACGCGCTCGGTCGACCCCGGCCAGACGGTCGCCTCGTCGCTGCAGGCGCCGGTGCTGTTCGTCATCGCCGCGGATTTGAAGAACATGGAATTGAAGGCTGCGGTCGACGAGGCCGATATCGGCGCCGTCAGGCCCGGCCAGCATGCGCGCTTCACCGTCGACGCGTTCCCCGAACGGCCATTCGACGCCGAAATCCGCGACATTTCCTATGCCTCGGTCACCACCGACGGCATCGTCACTTACGATGCAAGGCTGGATGTCGACAATAGCGAGCTTCTGTTACGGCCCGGCATGACTGCCACCGTCTCGGTCGTCACCAAGCAGGCCAAAAACGTGCTCACCGTGCCATCGATCGCCTTCCGCTACCGGCCGGCGCAGACGGCGGAGCGCGGCTGGAGCCTCACCGACGTGTTCACCGGCCGCATGGGACGCCCCGGCGGCAACCGCCAGCGCCAGGCGGCGACGAAGCCCACCGACGGCTCGCGCACGCTCTACGTGCTGGAAAATGGGCGGCCGCATCCGGTCAACGTCAGGGTCGGCTCGACAGATGGCGAACTGACCGAGATCGTCTCCGGCCTGGAGGAAGGCGCGCAAGTCATTACCGCCTCGCAGCAGCGGAGCTGATCGTGGCATCGGGCGCGACCACCCTCATAGGCTTCGACAAGGTCTGGAAAAGCTATGGCCAGGGCGAAGCCCGGGTGCATGCGCTGGCCGGCGTCGACCTCGCCATCAGGCGCGGCGAATTCGTCGCCATCATGGGCCCGTCCGGTTCGGGCAAATCGACGGCCATGAACATCATTGGCTGCCTCGACACGCCGACCGCTGGGACCTACAGCTTCGAAGGCATCGACGCCGGCCGTCTCGATCGCAACCGCCGCGCTCAGCTGCGCAACCTCTATGTCGGCTTCGTCTTCCAGGGCTATAATCTGTTGCCGCGCACCACGGCCGCCGAGAATGTCGAACTGCCGCTGATCTATCGCGGCGTCGGTGCCCGCGAGCGCCGCGGCCTTGCCATGCAGGCACTTGCCGAGGTCGGCCTTGTCGGCCGCGAGCATCATACGCCGGCCGAGCTGTCCGGCGGCCAGCAGCAGCGCGTGGCGATCGCCCGCGCCATCGTCACCAGGCCGACGCTGCTCGTTGCCGACGAGCCGACCGGCAATCTCGACACCGCCCGCACGCACGAGATCATGGAACTCCTGACGCAGCTGAACAGCGAGCTCGGGCTGACTATCGCCATGGTCACGCACGAAGCCGATGTTGCCGGCTATGCGCAGCGCACGATCCGTTTCCTCGATGGCCATGTTGCCTTGGACACAGCCAATCTCGAGATGGCCTAGCCATGATCTGGGAAACCGTTCGCCTCTCGCTCCGCTCCATCCGCCGCAACGTGCTGCGCTCGTTCCTGACGCTGCTCGGCATCGTCATCGGCGTTGCCGCCGTCATCGCCATGCTGACCATCGGCTCGGGCACCACCGAAAAGGTCAAGTCCGACATTTCCAAGCTCGGCAGCAACCTGCTTGTCATTCGTTCCGGCCGACCGGCCGGGCCCGGCGGCCCGGGAGGGCTCGACCAGGTGGTCCGGCCTCTTGCCTACAAGGACCTCACAGCGCTTGCCGCGCATCTGGACGGCTCGCGTGCCATCTCGCCGGCGTCGCAAAAGCAGGTGCGCGTCATTTTCGGCACCGAAAGCCTGACCTCGGGCGTCACCGGCACCGACAGCGCCTATCTCGATGCCCGCGACTGGAAGCTGGTTTCGGGCCGCCCGTTCAGCGATTCGGAAACCCGCTCGGGGACCGGCGTCTGCCTCATCGGCGAGACGGTGCGCCAGCAGTTCTTCGGCGCCGGCGACCCTGAAGGCGAGATCATCCGCGTCAACCGCACCTCCTGCAAGATCATCGGCTTGCTCGAACCGAAGGGCTATACCGGTTTCGGCCAGGACCAGGACAATGTCGTGCTGATGCCGCTCGCCGCCTATCAGCGTCGCATTGCCGGCAATCGCGACATCGACTCGATCTATGTCGCCGCCGACGATCGTACGCCAACCACGGTGCTGCAGCAGCGCGTCGAGGACATCTTGCGCGACACACGCCGCATCACGGCCGACCGCGACGATGATTTCTCGATCCGCGACATGACCCAAATCGCCGATGCCATGGCCAGCGCGACCACCACCATGACTGGTATGCTCGGTGCCGTCGCCGGCGTCAGCCTGCTCGTCGGCGGCATCGGCATTATGAACATCATGCTGGTGTCGGTAACCGAACGCACGCGCGAGATCGGCATCAGGCTCGCTATCGGCGCCCATGAAAAGCATATCCTCATCCAGTTCCTGGTCGAGGCAACCGTGCTGTCGCTGCTTGGCGGCATCATCGGCATCCTGATCGGCCTGGCCCTTGCCGGCCTCGCCTCGGTGACGCTGACGATCCCGTTTGCGCCAAGCCCGGAGGTCATCCTGCTTGCGGTCGGCTTCTCTGCGCTGATGGGCATGGTGTTCGGCTTCTTCCCGGCGCTGCGCGGCGCGCGGCTTAACCCGATCGACGCGCTGAGGCATGAATAGGCATTGCAGCAAGTGTCGCCTCCAGACGCTGCCAATTTTTTATGCAACCTGCCCTTGTCGCAGCACATTCTGCAATGATAACAATGCTGTTGGGGACTAAGGGGGGAACAATGGATGAGCAAGAAAGCGCGACTGGCTCTGGCGATTGTAATCGTCGAAGCCGCCTTGGCAGGGCTTTGGTGGAATTTGATCCTTTATGGGATGGAGAATCCCGATCGCGTCACCGCTGACTTCCAGCAGGTAATTGGGCAGACGATGGGAACGGCGATGGGCGCGCTCCTGGGTCTCGGCGTGCTGTTGTATTTTGTTGCCGCCCGCAACGACCGCAAGGCTATTGAAGGTAGGCTACGACGTTAGAGTTGGAAACCTTGCTCGCTCGCAAAGTGCCATTCGATCAGCGGTCTCATATGCGGCATCAGCCCGTCCGGCAGGTCGGCTGCATTGCGGATGATGACGGGGCCTTCGATTTCAGGCTCTGACTCGGCCGCGACGAAAGCGCTGATCCGCTGTGCCAGGTCGTCGGCGGACGCCGTCTCGCGGTAGCGGCGAAAGATCACCGTGCCGCTTGCCGTCGACAGGGCGTAATGGCGCCTGCCGCGTGTCGCGCCGGATAGATCGAGGCCGGTCTCTTCCCGCACCTCGCGGATCATGTTGAAGTCCACGTCGACAAGGCCGTCGCGGAAATCGGTTGGCTCGAACGAGCCGGCGGCGAAGTAGATGCGCCCGGCGTTGACCGTATGCGGCGCCATGCGGATCGCCACCAGCGCATTGTCGGCAGCGACCAGCATGGCGTGCGCGTAGGCATGTTCGGCGCCAGGCACCTGTCGATTGCTGCGCCAAAGCATGAAGGTCGAATAACGCACTGCATGGCAACGGCCGACTAGGCGATTGTCGCGATAGCTGAGAGCGGAAAGCAGCACCACGGTGCCGTCGAAAAGCGCCGGCTTGGCCGCGGTCTCACGCCGCCAGTTTGCGGCGATCGCCTCGGCATTATCGCGCTCGAACGGATGCAGGCCGGAATCGAGCCTGACGTCGATGGCATCGACCGGCAGGATGACGTTGCGCGGCAGATCGAAACTCACGCCTGTCTCACACCATGTCGAGGGCAATTGCTACCGGGCAATGGTCGGATGCCTTCGGCCGGTCCCACCCGGCACGTGGGAAGCGCTCGACCTCCTGGCCCGCTGGAAATATGGTGCGCCAAGGCTGGCCGCTGCGGATGATATCGGGAACCGCGGTGGCGTTCTGCC
>NZ_JAMYLR010000038.1:0-56131 GCF_040318155.1 Mesorhizobium sp. M1307
ATGGAGCTCCGCATCTCTGCTCAGGTAAGTAGCGACGTTCGCAAGACGTTTGAGCGTTTTTGACGACTGCGGCTATACCCAAATCCGTATTGACACCAGATGAGGCCACCGACGCCTCTTATGAAAGAAACCACGGACGTCAGGTGGCGTGCAGCAATCTCTCGCGACCACTGGGAGCGATCCCCGAATGCGCATCGGAGTAGACGAGCTCGAATGTGTGTATGGTTTGCGCCGCCTTCACCTGAGGAGAATCTTTAACCGTGAGTGGCACTCATGGTCGGCCACGGCGCCTCGCCGTCATTCATGCTGCGTCGGTACGGTGGGTCCGCTGACAGGGGAGGACTCGCACGAGCCGATCAGCGATGGCAGGGCGCTCGCAGCGATGATCCCGAAGGACACTCACTCGAAAGAGACCACTCGTTTTCTCGCTCATCTAATGGAGGGGCTCGCCCGCTAGCTCCAGGGACAACACCGGCCAAAACATCTATCTCGGAAATCCGGCGCTTGAACAAAGATAGAGCGGCGGACACCTCGAGTTGAAGGTCCGCCGTTCCGGGTCGTTCAGATCACAAGAAACGAACCTGCTGCAAGCGACAGACCTGGAGAGAGGGTGGCGAACTGTATTTGAGCTGCGCCACCGATCCCGTCGCTGTCGAAAGAGAGCGCCCCGGTTGAGCTGTTGTAGATTATATGGTCGGAGCTGTCATGCGCAGCCGTGCCAGCAAAGAAAGCATCGGATGAAAGGCCACCCAGCTTAAGCCCGGCAAAAACGGCGTCGTCGAGGTGGATCTTGTCGTGGAGTTTGTTGAAGTCGGTGACCTTGTCGATATTGCCGGCTCCAAGGGCGCTATTGAACACGAAGGCATCGTTGCCTCCGTTACCGCTCAAAATATCGGCACCGCCGCCACCGTTGATGATGTTCGCGCCGGCATTGCCTTGGATGGTCTGGGCAAAGGCGTTTCCGGTCAGGTTGATTGCCGTGGTGGCGGAGGGATACCTCGTGGCGAGAAGCTCGACCTCCGAGCCGGCCGCAAGCGCATAGCTCACCGTGGTGGCTATGTTGTCGCGACCGCCGCCTACCGCCTCGATCACTCTGTCGCCGACATTGTCGACATAGTAGCCGTCGTTGCCGCCATAGCCGACCATCGTGTCGGCACCACCGAGGCCATTGAAGACATTGCTACCGGCATTGCCTTGGATGGTCTGGGCGAACTCGTTGCCGTTGAGGTGGACCGGCGCCGTGCCGGACGGATTGCTGGTGGCGAGAAGCTCGATCTGCGAGCCGGTGGTAAGCGCATGGCTCATCGAAGTGATCACCTTGTCGGTGCCGCCGCCTACCGCCTCGATCGCTTTGTCGCCAGCATTGTCGACATGATAGGTGTCGTTGCCGCCATAACCGATCATGGTGTCCGCGCCGCGTCCGCCGTTGATGACATTGGCGCCGGCATTGCCCTGGATGGTCTGGGCGAACTCGTTGCCCGTCAGATTGATCGCCGTCGTACCGGACGGGTTCGTGGTGGCGAGGAGCTCAATCTGCGAGCCGGCCGAAAGGACATAGCTCACAGAGGCGAGCACCTTGTCGGAGCCGCCGCCAGCGGCCTCGACCACTTTGTCGGCAGCATTGTCGACATAGTAGGTGTCGTTGCCGCCATAGCCGGTCATGGTGTCGGCGCCACCGCCGCCATTGATAACGTTCGCGCCGGCATTGCCCTGGATGGTCTGGGCGAACTCATTGCCGGTGAGGTTGATTGCCGCCGTGCCTGATGCATTGTTGGTGGCGAGAAGCTCGATCTCGGAGCCGGCCGCAAGGGTATGACTTACGGAGGCGAGTGCTTTGTCGGTACCGCCGCCCGCAGCCTCGATCTCCTTGTCGCGGATGTCATCGACATAATAGGTGTCATTGCCGCCATAGCCGATCATTGTGTGGCCGCCGGCCCCGTGAAACACATCGTCGCCGCTGGTGCCATACAAGGTGTCGCTTGTGTCGACGGGAGGCGGAGTGGTCCCCGTCGTTGCAAGGTTGTGTTCCCGGAAAACGGCCTGCAGTTCCGAAGAACTCTCCAACGCTGTGTCGCCTCGCTGCGAACCCCAGGCGTATGCGTAGTCGAAGGCGGGTGACGGAACCAGCTTGGCCCAGTGCTCCATCATGATTTCCATCTGGGCGGCGGTGGGCACCACATATTTGCCACCCATATCGGTGTTATACTCGCCGCCTCCAAACGCCTGGTAGCCCGGAACGATCTGGCTCGTCGGGATGCCCGATGCCTGAGCGGCAGCGACGAATTTGTCGATCATGTTGTAGTCGACCGGGCCATCCGTGCGGACCGGATAGACATCTATGCCGTAGTAATCGATACCCGTATTGGCGGGATTGTACGTGCCCCTGAAATCCGGATTCGCCGACGTCCCCAAGCTCATCATTGTGATGTAGGTCTTGGCGCCTGGAAAATGCTCATGGATCCAGTCGGATTCTGCCTTCAGATTTGCGGCAGAGGCGTAGGTACCCCATTGGCCGGTGGGATCCGGCTCGTCAACCAGGAAGAACCCAAATACGTTCGGATTGCCGAGGAAAGGAGTAACCTTGTCGATAAAGGATTGGGTTACTCCGTTGGCCTCGTCGAGGTAGACCAAGCCTTTCATGCCCTCTGGCAGCTCGTTGACCTGGTCAACATATTGCACGCTAGCCAGATTGAATCCGGCTTTTGCAATGTCCGTGCCGGATCCGCCCGACGTGTAATGGAGAGTCGCCATCCATAATCCCTCATTTTGATTCGATAGCGCCCCGCGGATGCCTGCCTACTAGAAGGTGTATATTAGCGCCAAATCACATACCTGCACGCCCTGATAGAATGATTGATCGGCGGCAGGATTCTCACGTTGCGGCGAAAAATATACTTACGGATAGTCGACATTGTGCGATAAAAGCAAATTTATCTTCAGAGATGCCCCACGTCTTTTTCCAAACGATGCTTATTGATATTTCTACGACATTCTACTTGTTGCTGACAGCACAAGATAACATGATCGCCGTCGTTAAAAACGAAATTGAATTTTATTAAAAATTAGTTTGATGATTGCGCCGGTTGCTACTAGATAGGCGTTGAGCGCTGACTTATCTGAAGAAAAGCGACAAAAAATCCCGATGTTTTTGATTATAAAAGTCTCAAACTATAAGATCGAACGCCAAGCCGTGGCAGAAAAACTGCTTTTCTCCACAAGATGCATTTGACTGCCGGCCAATTGAGCCGACATTAAACTAAGATGCCAGCCGGATCGCGCTCTCTGCCGGAGACACCAATTTGTTGTGGACAGATACCGCAGATACCAGTCCGCGACCAAGGTGTCTGCAACTGAGATTACGACTCGGGGGATCGTCAGAATTGGAGAACTGGCTGGGGCGCCAGGATTCGAACCTGGGAATGTCGGTACCAAAAACCGATGCCTTACCACTTGGCGACGCCCCAACAGCCGGAGCGTGCCCGCTGTGCGCGCGGCCTTATAGGACGAGCCGCGAGAAAGCTCAATGCCGACATATCGACTATGCGCGACCGACCCGCCAGTTTTGCAATCGTCACTTTGAACGGACCTATTCACCCCACACCGCCACTTCATTGCCGGCCGGATCGACGAAATGGAACCGCCTGCCGCCGGGGAATGAAAAGATCGGCTTGACGATGGTGCCGCCGGCATTTTCGACGGCGCTCAATGTTTCCTCCAGCCTTTCGGAATAGAGCACGGGCAGCGGCTTGGCCGGCGCATCTTGCCCATCCGCCTGAAAACCGCCGTCCAGCCCTTCGGCAAAAGCTGAATAGGTCGGCCCGTAATCGGTGAACGTCCATGAGAAGGCCGCGCTGTAGAAAGCCTTCACGCTGTCCAGCGTTCCGCCCGTCGCTGGCATTTCCAGATAATCGAGCTTTCCGGTCATTCTCATCGCTCTGCCTTTTGTTCTCGATATGTTCTACAACAAAGCTTTCCAAAAAGCAAGTCTTTTCGGCGCCGGTTTTCCTTAATCGATTGTAGAGGCCGGCCGGCTTGGTCGATGCCTTGCCTTTCGCACTGCAGCATCATATCGCTCGATTTGTCAGTATTTCCAATCTCCTGCAACCGGGGAGCAAGCATGACCAAATGGGTCTACACCTTTGGCGATGGAGCGGCGGAAGGCCGTGCCGGCGACCGCAATCTGCTCGGCGGCAAGGGCGCCAATCTTGCCGAAATGTGCAGCCTGGGCCTGCCGGTGCCACCAGGATTCACTATCACCACCGAGGTCTGCAACGCCTATTACGCCAACGGCCACGCGTATCCGGCCTCGCTGGAAGCGGATGTTGCGGTCGCCCTCGACCATATCGGCCGGCTGACCGGGCGCCGTTTCGGCGATCCCTCGAAACTGCTTTTGGTGTCGGTGCGCTCCGGTGCCCGCGCTTCCATGCCCGGCATGATGGACACCGTGCTCAATCTCGGCCTCAACGACGAGACGGTCGAAGCCCTGGCCGCCGATTCAGGCGACGCGCGTTTTGCCTATGACAGCTATCGCCGTTTCATCCAGATGTATTCCGATGTCGTCATGGGCCTCGACCATGAGGTCTTTGAGGAAATTCTCGAAGACCAGAAGGGCGGCCTCGGCCATGAGCTCGACACCGAGCTGACGGCCATCGAATGGCAAGGCGTGATCGCGCTCTACAAGGCCAAGGTCGAGGAGGAGCTCGGCAAACCGTTTCCGCAGGATCCGAACGAGCAGCTGTGGGGCGCCATCGGTGCGGTGTTTTCCAGCTGGATGAACAACCGCGCCATCACCTACCGGCGCCTGCACGATATTCCCGCAAGCTGGGGCACGGCGGTCAACGTTCAGGCCATGGTCTTCGGCAATATGGGCGACACTTCGGCCACCGGCGTTGCCTTCACCCGCAATCCTTCGACCGGCGAAAAGCAGCTTTACGGCGAGTTCCTGGTCAATGCGCAGGGCGAGGATGTCGTTGCCGGCATCCGCACGCCGCAGAACATCACCGAGGCGGCGCGCATTGCCGCCGGCTCCGACAAGCCGTCGCTGCAGAAACTGATGCCGGACGCCTTCCAGGCTTTCGTCAGCATCTCCGACCGCCTGGAAAAACATTACCGAGACATGCAGGATCTCGAATTCACCATCGAGCGCGGCAAATTGTGGATGCTGCAGACCAGGTCAGGCAAGCGCACCGCCAAGGCAGCGCTGAAGATTGCCGTCGACATGGCCAAGGACGGGCTGATTACGAAGGAGGAGGCCGTCGCCCGCATCGATCCGGCCTCGCTCGACCAGTTGCTGCATCCCACGATCGATCCGAAGGCGGCGCGCGATATCATCGGCGTCGGCCTGCCGGCATCGCCAGGTGCTGCCACCGGCGAAATCGTGTTTTCCTCGAACGACGCCGAGGAGGCCAAGACACAAGGCCGCAAGGCGATCCTGGTGCGCATCGAGACCAGCCCCGAAGACATCCATGGCATGCATGCGGCCGAAGGCATCCTGACGACGCGCGGCGGCATGACCAGCCACGCCGCTGTTGTGGCGCGCGGCATGGGCAAGCCTTGCGTTTCGGGCGCCGGCTCGCTGCGCGTCGACTACAAGGCCGGCACGCTGATGGCGATGGGATCGACGTTCCGCAAGGGCGATATCATCACCATCGACGGCGGCAACGGCCAGGTGCTGAAAGGCGCGGTACGGATGCTGCAGCCGGAACTCTCGGGCGATTTCGCCGCCATCATGGAGTGGGCCGACGGCGCGCGCCGCATGAAGGTGCGCACCAATGCCGAGACGCCGCTGGATGCGCGCATGGCGCGGTCCTTCGGCGCCGAAGGCATCGGTCTTTGCCGCACCGAACACATGTTCTTCGACGGCGACCGCATCGTTGCTATGCGCGAGATGATCCTGGCCGATACGGAAAAGGATCGGCGAACGGCGCTGGCCAAGCTGTTGCCGATGCAGCGCTCGGATTTCCTCGAGCTGTTCGAGATCATGGCCGGGCTGCCGGTGACGATCCGATTGCTCGATCCGCCGCTGCACGAATTCCTGCCGAAGACCGAGGAGGAGGTGGCCGAGGTCGCCGCCGCCATGAATGTGTCGCCGGACAAGCTGCGGCGGCGCACCGAAGCGTTGCACGAGTTCAATCCGATGCTCGGCCATCGCGGCTGCCGGCTTGCCGTCTCATATCCCGAAATCGCCGAGATGCAGGCACGAGCCATTTTCGAGGCGGCCGTGGAGGCCGGCAGGAAGGCCGGCGCGCTGGTGGTCCCCGAAATCATGGTGCCGCTGGTCGGGCTGGCGAAGGAGCTCGACTACGTCAAGGCGCGGATCGATGCCGTCGCCAAGAGCGTGATGGAGGAGACCGGTGTCAGGATCGACTATCTTACCGGCACGATGATCGAACTGCCGCGCGCCGCGATCCGCGCTCATATCATTGCCGAGGCGGCCGAATTCTTCTCTTTCGGCACCAACGATCTGACCCAGACCACCTTCGGCATCTCGCGCGACGATGCGGCCTCGTTCCTCGAGACCTACCGGAAAAAAGGCATCATCGAGCAGGATCCGTTCGTGTCGCTCGATATCGAGGGCGTCGGCGAACTGGTGCGGATGGCGGCCGAAAAGGGCAGGGCAACGCGACCGGACATCAAGCTCGGTATTTGCGGCGAGCATGGCGGCGACCCGGCCTCGATCCATTTCTGCGAGAAGGTCGGCCTCGACTACGTCTCGTGCTCGCCATACCGGGTGCCGATCGCCAGGCTGGCCGCCGCGCAGGCGGCGGTACAGGCTGCGAAAGAACGGCCGCGGATAGGAGTTAAGGAGTCCACCGGCATCTGACCTTGCCGATTTGTGACCGAATTCACGCGAACGTGCGTCTGTCGGCTCCAAATCCCGACATCGTTTCTGCCCAGTTTCCGGCCCCCGAACCCGGCCCGGTGCCAGAAACAGATGTTGCAGAACCCGCCCACGCACGTCCGCTCGATTCTCATCCTCCAGACGAAATTCATCGGCGATCTTGTCCTCGCTTCCGCGCTCGCCAGAAACCTGCGCCTCCAATATCCAAATGCCAGGATAGTGTTCCTTTGCGAGGCGAACTTTGCCAGTTTCCTGTTGGCTCATGGCATCGCCTCGGACGTGGTGGCGTTCCGGCGCGTACGGATGCGTGGCACCCCTGTGCAGCGTGGTCGCGAGCTTTACGCGATGGTGCGCGCTCTGCGCCGGTTCCGGTTTGACCTGACCATCGACCTGGCGATTCCAAAACCTCACGCAACATCGTCAGGTTCGTCAACGCCAAGACCCGCGTCGGATATGATCCTCCTGAAAAACCGTTGCGCTGGCTGGAACGCCAGCCCGCCAACGTCCTAGCCAAGCCGTTTGGCTTTGGTGGCCAGCATTATCTCTACCGCTATCTTTCGCCGCTTGAGGCGCTTGGCGTGGAGTTGCGTGCGCCGGTCCCAACGATTGAGCCGCTGCCGCTGGAGACCGCCAGGGCTTTGGCGCTCCTCGACCGGCATCATCTTCGGCGTAACGCCTTCATAGCCGTTCATGCAGGAGCGAGCTTCCGGGGGCGGCAATGGCAGCCGGAACGTTTTGCGCTGGCGATCGACGAGATCTCGCGGCAGACCGGGTTGGACTTCCTGCTTGTCGGCGGCCCCGATGAACGGGCATCTGCCGAGCGCATCGTCGCCAAGGCCGCTTCGCCGGTCGTCAACGTGGTCGGGGCGCTGTCGCTGGCAAGGCTCCTGGCGGTCCTCGGCCAGGCACGCCTGTTTCTGGGAAACGAGAGTGGCCCGATGCACATGGCCGCCGCCGCCGGAACGCCGGCTGTCGGCCTGTTCGGCCTGACCGACCCGGCCGTCTGGGGGCCTGTCGGCGGGGTCAGTGTTACGCCGCGGCCCTCCATGCCTTGCGAGTGCATAGCCAGGGACCTGTGCCGCCGACCCGATCCGAGCAAGGCTTGCTGCGTCTGGCGACTTGAGGTCAAAGCGGTGGTCGACGCGGTGCTCGCGATCCTTTCACGTAAGGTTAAGGACGTGGAGCACGCATTGTGACCTCGCGCTTGCCAAAGGTCAGACCGGCGGTCAAATTGCTCCTGCCGACGCTTTTGCAGGGGCATCGTCCCGATTTCCGCCTTGATGGCGGTCTTGGGGTCGCCGCTTCAACTTTGATCCGGCCGACCTGGAAATAATCGATGCGCCCGTTCCAAAAGTTTTTTTGCGCCATTGCGATATCGCTGTGGGCTGTTTCTCCTGGCAACGCCCAGTTGCTCGTCGCACCGACGCTGCACATCAAGGCCGAGGCGGGCGGCGGCCGCGTCGCGCTGACGCTCGATGCGTGCGGCGGAAGGACCGACACACGGATTCTCTCGGCGCTGGTGCAAAACAAGATTCCTGCCACTATTTTCGTCACCGGCATCTGGCTGAAGCACAACGCCGCCGCCGTCGAGTTCATGCGGGCGCATCCCGAACTGTTTGAATTGGAAAACCATGGCGGCCGCCATGTCCCGGCCGTCGACACGCCGCAAAAGATCTACGGCATTCGCAGTGCCGGCAGCCCGGAGGCCGTGCTGGCCGAGGTCGAATCGGGTGCTGCCGCGCTTGCCGTGACCGGCGAACCGGCGCCGAAATGGTTTCGCGGCGCAACCGCCGAATACAGCCCGTCGGCAATCGCGATGATACGCAAGCTTGGTTTCAAGATCGCCGGATTCTCAATCAACGGCGATGGCGGCTCATTGCTCGGCGCAAAAGAAACCGCCCGGCGCATTGCCGCGGCGAACGACGGCGACGTCATCATCGCTCACATCAACCAGCCGACCCATGCGGCCGGCGAAGGCGTGGTGCAGGGACTTCTGGCGCTGAAGGCCAAGGGCCTCACCTTCGTGCGTCTCGACGATGCCGACGGCGTCGGCGATGAAGGCACCACCGACTGATCAGTCGGGCGTGGCCTCGATGGTCACCTTGTTCGGATAGAACGCGCCGTGGTCGCGGATATCGGCCATCTCGTCGAACGGCCGCTCATAGGCCCACATCGCATCCTTGCCTGCATCGCCGGCGGGCAGCACGCTCCAATAGCTGGCATCGCCCTTATAGGGGCAATGGGTCGAGTGTTCGGTCTTGCCAAGCTGTTTGAAGTCGATGTCGCCGAACGGAATGTAGAAAACCGGGGGGTAGGGCGATTCGGTCAGCACTTTGACCTTGTTGGACGAAGCGATGACGACATCGCCGGCGCGCACCATCACGGTGCCCTTGTAAGGCTCGACTGTGATGACCTTGCCCGGATTGCGCTGAAAGCCGGGTGAGGGGTTTGCGATCTGGTCCATATCGGATCTCCTTGCCTCTACCCCAAGATGTGTCTGGCAAGCGCGTTGCGCAAGACCTGCCAGCCACCAGCGGGCATCGCCCGCAGGTGGCAGTCTTGCGCATTCCTCCGGTATCCCGGCTAAAATCAGGCGGCGGCCTGGAAAGCGTCCATCAGCCCGGCATAGGCGGCGGCAATGCCGGCCACCGGATTGGTGCTTTTCGAGGTGGTCTCGACCTTCAGCGCACCACCGCTGGTCGGCAAGGTGAGCAGCAGGAACTGGCGATTGCCGGCATCGCCGACCGATGCGGCGGCGACGTGCTGGGCTTCGCCCTCGTTCTCGACGCACATCTTGAACAGGAGTGTGCCGCCGACCGCCTCGAGAGCGCCGCCAACGACCTCGACGAATTCATCTTCGGAAACGGTTTTGGCGCCGGGAACCAGATCGGCCGGCGCCACATCGGTCGCCACCAGATCGGCCAGGCTTTCGGCAAGCGTATTTTCCAGGGCTTTGTCGTCGAGCTGCGCGTCCATGCGAACCTCTTTCATTCGCCAATCGCGCCCCACCTTTTAATCAACGTTAACGCCGAGCATGGCCGGATTGTGGCGAATTCGGCCTCAATTGGCTCCATGCCCCGCTCCAGCCCGATCCTGGCTGGACAATCCGCCGGTTCGTCCCACAATGGCGAAAAAATAACGGGAGGATCAAGATGCTCGGGCTGATGCAGGAATGGCCGCTGCTTTGCCATAAGCTGATCGACAATGCCGAGAGGCAGCACGGCAGCCGCGAAATCGTGTCGCGTTCGATCGAGGGGCCGATCGTGCGCAGCACATATGCCGAAATCCATGATCGTGCCCTGAAGGTCGCCGAGCGGCTCGAGCGTGACGGTTTCGGGCTTGGCGACCGCATCGCGACCCTGGCCTGGAACACCGCGCGCCACATCGAGGCCTGGTACGGCATCATGGGTGTCGGCGCCATCTATCACACGCTCAACCCGCGGCTCTTTCCCGAGCAGATCACCTGGATCATGAACAATGCCGGGGACAAGGCGATCTTCGTCGACCTGACCTTCCTGCCGCTGCTCGAAAAGATCGCCGGCGCGGTCAAGTCGCTGAAGCAGGTTATCGTGCTGACCGACAACGCGCATATGCCGGAGACTGCGCTGCCCAATGTGGTTGCGTACGAAGAATGGGTTGCTGAAGCCGACGGCAACTTCGCCTGGAAGACATTCGACGAAAACACCGCCGCCGCTATGTGCTACACCTCGGGCACGACGGGCGACCCGAAAGGCGTCCTCTACAGCCATCGTTCGAACGTGCTGCACGCCATGATCGCCGCCATGCCCGACGCCATGGGCCTGTCGTCGCGCGACACCATACTGCCGGTCGTGCCGATGTTTCACGCCAACGCCTGGGGCCTTGCCCAGAGCGCGCCGATGATCGGCGCCAAGCTGGTCATGCCCGGCTGCAAGATGGATGGCGCTTCGCTCTACGAGCTGCTCGATACCGAGAAGGTGACCTTCAGCGCCGCCGTGCCGACGGTGTGGATGATGCTCCTCCAGTATCTGGAAGAGACCGGCAAGAAACTTCCCTATCTGCAGAAAGTCGTCATCGGCGGTGCGTCCTGTCCACGCGCGATCACGACGAAGTTCCAGGACAGTTACGATGTCCAGGTCGTCCACGCCTGGGGCATGACCGAGATGTCGCCGCTCGGCACGCTGTGTACCCTGAAGCCGGATTACGCCGGGCTGAAGGGCGAGGCCCGCCTCGGCGTCCAGCAGAAACAAGGCTTTACACCGTTCGGCATCGAAATGAAGGTGACGGACGACGCCGGCAACGAACTGCCATGGGACGGCAAGACCTTCGGCCGGCTCAAGGTCCGCGGGCCGGCCGTCGCGCGCGCCTATTATGGCGGCATCGGATCCGAACAGTTCGATCAAGACGGCTGGTTCGATACCGGTGATATCGCGCATATCGACCCCGGCGGCTACATGCAGATCACCGACCGCGCCAAGGACGTGATCAAGTCGGGCGGCGAATGGATCTCGACCATCGAGCTCGAAAACCTCGCGGTCGGCCATCCCGATGTGGCGGAGGCCGCCGCCATCGGCATTCCGCATTCGAAATGGGGCGAGCGGCCTTTGCTCGTGGTCGTGCGCAAGCCGGGTAGGGAGCCGACCAAGACGGATATCCTGGCTTTCATGGACGGCAAGGTGGCGAAGTGGTGGATGCCGGACGACGTCGCTTTTGTCGGTGAAATTCCACACACCGCTGCCGGCAAGATCCAGAAGATTACCTTGCGCCAGCAGTTCCGGGATTATCACCTGCCGACGGATTGACCGGAGATGCGGCGTCTTTTCGCCTTCAAGCCGCCGCTGAAAGGCACTATGCCTTTGTTCGGGTTGGGGCAGCGCAGAAAACAATGATGGTAATTCCCGAGCGACAAACGTCGAGGGCTGCCGGTTGGTCGCGGCGCACCGGCGCTTTTTCGGCGGTGCTGCTGCTGACGGTTGTCATCGGGCACCGATATGATCTCGTCGAGACGCCGGCTTTCCTATGGGTGCTCGGCGTTGTCGCCTTGCTGGCCGCGTTTGCGCTTTTGTTTGCCGGCTTTGCCTTTGCGCGATTGTGGAATTTCGGTGATCGCGGCGGCCACGACCTGACCGCCGGCGCTTTGTTGGCGCTTCTGGTGCTCATCCCTTACGCTGTCGCGGCCTATTGGGCGGCGACCTATCCGCCGCTGCGCGACATCTCGACGGATTTGGACGACCCACCGGTGCTCGATATTTCTACCCGGACAAAGGACATGAACGAGCTTTTGCCGCCGACGCCGGGCGAGCAGCGCCTGCAAATCGAAGCTTATCCGCTCGTTAGCGGACGCAGCTACACCTTGCCTTTCGATCGCGTTCTGGAGGCGGTCAAAACCGTGCTCGATCGGCGCGGCTGGGAGCTCACGGCGCCGTTTCCAGACGCAGCAGGGCAAAGCGACGTGACGGTCGATGCGCTGGCCAAGAGCTTGCTGCTTGGTCTTCCCGCCGATGTCGCCGTCCGCGTGACCGACGACGGCGATGCGGTCATCGTCGATATGCGCTCGGCCTCGCGTTACGGCCGCTACGACCTTGGCGACAATGCAGCGCGCATCACCGATTTCCTTTCCGAACTCGACCAGGAAGTCGCCGGCCAGGTGGGCGTGGCGCCGGCGGAATGATACCCGAAGTGTGCTACGTTGCCGGCGAATAGATGCCGTCGATAGCCGGCGCGCCATCGGTGTGGACCAGGCCGCGCGCCACCAGGTCTTCCAGATGGGCAAGCACCGACAGGCCGGCCGCGCCATGCAGGCGGGGGTCTGTGTCTCGATAGATCGCGTCCACCATGTCCTTGATTGTCCGGTCGCCGCTGTTGATCCGCTCCAGAATTGCGCGTTCGCGCATTTTGCGATGCGTTTTCAATCCGCGCATGAAGCTGCGCGGCTCGGTCACCGGCCCACCATGACCGGGCAGCAGCAGCCGGTCGTCACGTTCGATCAGCCGATCGAGCGATGTCATGTAGTCGGCCATCGCGCCATCCGGCGGTGCGACGATCGTGGTTGCCCACGCCATGACGTGATCGGCCGAGAAAAGGATGCCGGTTCCCTCCAGCGCGAAGGCCGCGTGATTGGCGGTATGGCCGGGCGTCAGCACCGTCCGGATCGCCCAGCCGTCGCCGTCGATCACCATATCGTCCGGCAGCGCGATATCAGGAACAAAGTCGGTGTCGGCGCTGGCATCGAGTGGATTGACCTCACCGGTGCGCAACGGCCGCGCCGGGCGATGCCGGCCCTCCGCCAGAACCACCGCACCAGTATGCTGCTTTAACCGAGCCGCCAGCGGCGAATGGTCGCGATGCGTGTGGCTGATGAAGATATGGCTGACCGGCCTGGTCCCGATCGCTTCGAGCAGTGTTCGAAGATGTGCCTCGTCATCCGGTCCGGGATCGATCACCGCCAGCGTCTCGCGCCCGACGATATAGCTGTTGGTTCCGTGAAAGGTGAACGGGCTTGGGTTCCTGGCGGTGACGCGTTGAATACCAGGCGCAACGGCTACGCCCTGGCCATAGGCCGGATCGAAGCGTGTATCGAATTTCAGCGCCATGCGAACGTCGCGACCTTTTTTGGGACGAGGCCAAAACCGATTGCCGCATAGCACGGAAGCCAATATAGGAAAACGCAAGGCCGCGTTCGGCGGCAATCCGGAACGGGGAAGACTATGGCAATTGCAACGACGATGCGTCCGCTCATTTCTCTCGCTTTGCCTGAAAAGGGCGCGGCCCGGCTGGCAGGACAGCTTTTGCTGGCGATCGCCGGAACGTTGCTGCTGATCTTGTCTGCCAAGACCAAGGTCATGCTCGGACCGGTCGATATCTCGATGCAGACGCTCGCCGTCCTGCTGATCGCCGCCGCCTTCGGCATGCGCCTTGGCGTCGCCACGCTGCTTCTCTACATGGCTGAGGGCGCGCTGGGCTTTCCGGTCTTCCAGAGCACGCCGGAAAAGGGCATCGGCATCGCCTACATGCTCGGTTCGACCGGCGGTTATCTTGCCGGCTTCGTCGTCATGGCGGCGATCGTTGGCTGGGCTGCCGACCGGGGCTGGGATCGCCATCCTATCAAGCTCTTCAATGCCATGCTGGTGGCCGAGATCGTCATGATGGCAATGGGCTTTGCCTGGCTGGCGCTGTTGATCGGCCCGGAAAAATCCTGGCAGTTCGGGGTGGTGCCCTTTATCGTCGGTGATCTGATCAAGGTTGCGCTGGCCGCGAGCCTGGTGCCGGCTGTCTGGTCGCTGCTGAAGCGTTCGTGAAGCCGGTCGAGCGGTGATAACCTGTTCTGCGCGACAGTGATTTTTCGCCGTGGCCGTGCAGGATCTTTGTCGCTGGCGGCAGGCGCGACGCCATCCGTCACATTAGCTTCAAGTCGACGGACTAAGTACCAGAACCAACGGGCGATTCGTCACGACCAGCGTAACCAAGCACCTACGTATGGAAATAAATTGCTCGACATAGCATCTCAGCCA
This sequence comes from Mesorhizobium sp. M1307, assembly GCF_040318155.1. NCBI lineage: Bacteria > Pseudomonadati > Pseudomonadota > Alphaproteobacteria > Hyphomicrobiales > Phyllobacteriaceae > Mesorhizobium > Mesorhizobium sp. M1307. The sequence continues at coordinate 14,332 of NZ_JAMYLR010000038.1, forward strand.
GCTGAAAAAGAAAGCGGCTCGGTGATTATTTAGGCACAGCTAAATTTCTGGACAATGTGTAGGAAATTCTTAACCCAACCGCCTTGACTTTAGTGGCTTGGTTGCTTGCTGGTATCCACACACTGTCGTAACCGTTGACCTGAGATCATGCCGCCGACCGCCGAAGGAAGACACGTGAGTAGCGCGGAAAAAACAACGAGCAAGGCAACAGCCCTGTCGCCTGAGCCGACCGCCGCGCCGGCAACGCGCTGGTATGCGGCCAGCGTCTTTCCCGGGAAGGAGCATGTCGCAGAGCGGCATCTCCGGATCCAGGGATTCGAGCCCTTTGTGCCTCGCTGCGAGAAAACCGTGCGTCATGCCCGGCGGCTCGAAACACGGTCTGCGGCTTATTTCCCGGGTTATATGTTCATCGCCCTTGACGTTGCGCTGCAACGTTGGCGCTCGGTCAATGGAACATTCGGTGTGCGTTCCCTCGTCACGCAAGGCGACCGGCCTTTGCCGGTCCCCTCGGGTCTGGTAGAGCGTTTCATTGCGTTGACCGGTAAGGACGGGCTGCTTGATTTCAGTGGAGGCCTCGCAGCAGGCGCCTCGGTCCGAATCCTTTCGGGCCCTCTCGCGGAAACGATCGGTCGCCTTGACCGGCTTGATCCAGCCGGAAGGGCTCGGGTTCTAGTTGCCATCATGAATGGCGAGATCCCTGTCGATCTGGATGCCAGGGATCTAGTAGCCATCGCGTAGTCGCAAGGGTAAGGCGCGGCGAGGCGATGTAAATCGTTGTAGGATCGGCTCTCGGGTTTTCACCCGGGAGTGCGGTAGCCGTTGTTAATGGGATACGCGCTGTGTGGCGAAGTTGCCTCATCGGCGCTGATTGAGAGTACGCAATATGCGAATAACAATGATTGGTGCCGGCTATGTAGGGCTCGTCTCCGGCGCCTGTTTCGCCGATTTTGGCCATCAGGTCTGCTGCGTCGATCGTGATGCGGAAAAGCTTGCCATGCTCAAGCTTGGCAAGATACCGATCTACGAGCCAGGGCTCGACGATCTCGTCACGACCAACACCCTGCAAGGTCGCTTGCGATTCGACGACAATCTGGCGGATGCGGTTTCTCAATCGGATGTCGTCTTCATCGCCGTGGGCACGCCGTCACGGCGTGGCGACGGGCATGCCGATCTGTCCTTCGTTTACGACGCGGCCGCCGAAGTTGGTCGCGCACTCAAGGGGTTTACGGTCGTGGTGACGAAATCGACCGTCCCCGTCGGTACCGGCGATGAGGTGGAGCGAATCATCCGCGAGCAAAATCCCGCTGCCGATTTTGCGGTGGTTTCCAATCCGGAGTTTCTTCGCGAAGGATCGGCGATCGAGGACTTCAAGCGGCCCGATCGCATCATTGTCGGGACCGATGCCGAAAGGGCCAGAGCGGTGATGGGCGAGATCTACCGCCCGCTCTCGCTGAACGTCGCTCCGATTTTCTATACGAGCCGGCGTACGGCGGAACTCACCAAATATGCCGGCAACGCGTTTCTTGCCATGAAGATCACCTTCATCAACGAGATTGCCGATCTCTGCGAGCGGTTGGGAGCCGATGTCCAGGACGTCGCGCGCGGCATCGGCATGGACAACCGCATCGGCTCCAAGTTTCTTCACGCCGGGCCAGGCTACGGCGGCTCCTGTTTCCCGAAAGATACCCTGGCGTTGGTCAAGACCGCGCAGGACGCGGCAAGCCCCGTCCGTCTTATTGAGACGACGGTATCGATAAACGACCAGCGCAAACGGGCGATGGCGCGCAAGGTTGTCGAGGCCTGCGGCGGCTCGGTGCGCGGCAAAACCATCGGTATCCTGGGCCTTACGTTCAAGCCAAACACCGACGATATGCGCGATGCCCCCTCATTGGCCATCATTCAGGCGCTCAAGGATGCCGGCGCTTCGATCAAGGCCTATGATCCGGTCGGCATGGAGCAGGCGCGCAAGATGATCGAGGGCATTGAATTCGGGGAAAGCGCCTACGCCGTGGCCGACGGCGCGCACGCGATCGTCATCGTCACCGAGTGGAACGCGTTTCGGTCACTGGATCTGAAGCGGCTTCGTGCAATGATGGCGACGCCGGTGATGGTCGACCTGCGAAACGTCTATCGCGGCGAGGACGTCGTGAAGGAAGGCATAGCCTATTCGAGCGTCGGCCGAGAGCGGCATCCTGTCCAGTGAGCGTCCAGCAAGAGCCTGCTGCAATTTGGAATCTTCGGGGTTAAACGTTCCTGCAGAGAACAAGGTAAGCAGGCAAAAAGCATTTGAAGAGACTTAGAATTCAGTAACTCGCAACAGAGATTTTGAACTTGAATATAGTGATGATGAATCGGCCAAGACAGCGCCACCTCGTGCACAGGGTCAGGTTTCAACTCCTGGGCGGTTTGGCTTTTGCAATCATGCTCCCTGTTCTTGTGAGGATTTTATTTGATCCATCAATTCTATATTATTCAAACCTGCAGATTACCATATTCGCAGGCGTTATCGCGCATACAATAGGTTATTTTGCTTTTCGACGTATAGGTAATTTCCCGGGCATCGCAGCCTCGGGCTACATATTTCCGACATTTGCTTTTTCTTACGGGATTGTATATTTAGCGATTTTCCTGTTTAGGATTGAATATAGCGGTTTCCAGGCGGCCAGCAGCTTGACGTTGTCAATTCTCTGGTACTTTGTCTTGACCATCATAAGCCGGCGCCTTGACCCTTACAGTCTTGCTGTGGTTCCAGGCGGCGCCGTTGATCGCCTAGAGGAGATAGGCGGGGTAAACTGGCATTGGCTTGTATCCCCTGAAATGATCATTGAGCGCGTCAATGGCGTCGTTGCCGATCTGCGCGCTGATCTGTCGGGCGATTGGGAGCGCTACATAGCCGACCGGGCGCTTGCGGGCGTTCCGGTCTACCATGTCAAGCAAATCACCGAATCGCTGACTGGTCGCGTCGAAATCGAGCATTTATCCGAGAACACGCTGGGCTCGCTTAATCCCAATCAGGCCTATATCAAGATCAAACAGGCAATTGACTGGGTCTGTGCGCTGTTGGCGCTGATCGTGCTGGCGCCCTTCCTGTTGTTGATAGCGATGATGATCAGGCTGGAATCTCCCGGACCCGCCATATTTCGACAGGAGCGCCTCGGTTTCGGCGGAAAGTCCTTTACGGTCTACAAGTTCCGGACGATGACCGTCAGTGAACCTGAGGCGGCAAACGTTCGCAGTCTCGCGGTCACCAAGCCGGGTGACAGCAGGGTTACCCGGCTCGGCCGCTTCCTTCGCAGAAGCAGAATTGACGAACTGCCGCAGCTGATGAATATCGTTCGTTCGGAAATGAGCTGGATTGGACCTCGCCCTGAGGCAACAGTTTTGTCATCCCACTATTCGGTGGCGTTGCCATTCTACCGCTACCGAAATATCGTCCGTCCCGGAATTTCAGGGTGGGCTCAAGTGAATCAAGGATACGTCTCGGAGGACGACGACGAGACCGAGAAGCTGCACTATGACTTCTATTACATCAAGAATTTCTCGCCGTGGCTTGATTTCGTTATCGTGTTGAGAACGCTGAAAACTCTGCTAAGTGGGTTCGGATCTCGATAGAGACCGTTCTGGATTTTGGCTACCATCGAAATTTATCTGTCGAACACTGCGCCAGGATAATGCTTGGCGGTCATGTTTCTTAAGCTGCCGAAGGGTATGAAATGAGCCGAAAAACCGCGCTAATTACAGGCATCACCGGCCAGGATGGGGCTTACCTCGCCGACCTCCTGCTAGCCAAAGGATACGCAGTCCACGGCATCAAGCGCCGGTCGTCGTCCTTCAATACGGGCCGTATCGATCATCTCTATCAAGATCCGCATGAAACCGGGGTCAATTTTTCACTGCACTATGGCGACATGACCGATGCGACGAACCTGATCCGCATAATCCAGGAAGTGCAGCCGGACGAGATCTACAATCTCGCCGCTCAATCGCACGTCCAGGTGAGCTTCGAGACCGCGGAATACACGGCGAATGCCGACGCGATCGGTACACTGCGCCTTTTGGAAGCGGTCCGGCTGCTTGGCCTGACAAAAAAGACGCGTTTTTATCAGGCGTCGACTTCCGAGCTCTATGGCAAGGTGCAGGAAGTTCCACAGAAGGAAACGACGCCCTTTTACCCCCGTTCGCCCTATGCCGCCGCAAAGATCTATGGCTACTGGATCACGGTGAACTACCGTGAAGCCTATGGCATGCACGCTTCCAACGGAATTCTGTTCAACCACGAAAGCCCGTTGCGCGGCGAAACATTCGTGACTCGCAAGATCACGCGAGCTGCCGCGGCGATCAGCCTGGGCCTTCAGGACAAGCTCTATCTCGGCAACCTTTCCGCCGAGCGCGACTGGGGGCATGCACGCGACTATGTCGAAGGTATGTGGAGGATTCTCCAGCAGGAAGCGCCGGACGACTATGTACTGGCCACAGGGGTCAAGAATTCCGTTCGGAAATTTGTTGAACTCGCCTTCGCCGAGGTTGGGGTCCGCATTCAGTGGAACGGTTCGGGCGTCGACGAAAAGGGCGTGGATACGAAGTCCGGCAGGATATTGGTCGAGGTCGATCCACGCTACTTCAGGCCGACCGAAGTCGACCTCCTGCTCGGTGATCCTTCGAAGGCGGAACGGGTCCTCGGCTGGAAGGCGACGGCGTCGCTTGATGAGATGGTGCGCGAGATGGTTCAGTCCGACCTAAAGGTGGTGGCACGCGAATACGAACATCGCCGGCTTGACGAAGAGCGCGATCGCAAGGCGGCCCGGTAGGCGCGAAAAGTCCCGCGAACATGAAGATTTCCGTTCTAACGGTCTGCTGGAACTCGGCGGCAACAATCCGTCATACGCTCGACAGTTTCTTGGCCCAGGATCACCAGGACAAGGAGCTGCTCGTCATCGACGGAGCCTCGACCGACGAAACGCTCGCGATTGTCCGCTCCTATGCCGGGCAAGGATTACAGGTCATCAGCGAGCCCGACCGCGGCATGTATGACGCTCTGAACAAGGGCCTGGCACTTTGCACGGGCGAGGGGATCGGCGCCCTTAACGCCGACGATGCCTTTCATGACGCTTCCGTGCTCGGCAGGATCAGCGAGGTCCTTGCCGAGAACGACATTGTCCACGGCCACCTCGACTTCGTCGACAATCATGAGAGCAAGCGGGTAGTCCGCCGCTGGCGGGCAGAGCCAAGGCCTCATGATGGATTCCGTTCCGGCTGGATGCCTGCCCACCCCACCTTCTATGTTCGCCGCGCCGTTGCGGAAAAGAACGGGCTGTTCGATCTGGCGCTCAAAGTCTCCTCCGACTACGACTGGATGCTGAGAGCCGTCGAACTCCATGGATTCAGGATCGCGACGATCGATCAGGTCCTCGTCGACATGATGATCGGAGGAGCCAGCACCAGGAGCTTGCGTTCGCACATCGGGCATAATCTGGAAGCCCTGCGTTCCCGGCGCCGGTGGTTGGGTTCAGGTCCGGTCGATTACGCGCTTATTGCAAAGCCGGCACGGAAGTTGGGACAATTCTTGTCCAAACAACCTCTCAAGTCCAAGAGATAGAGACCTGGCGGTGCTCGATAGGGACGGCGTTTCATCGGACGCAGTGAAGCGGGACGGTACGCCGTGAACGACAGCAAGCCGTCCAATGCAGATATCGGAAGTGCAGCAGAGCCTCGTCACCAAAGCATGGGAATCATATATGTGAAATCGGGTTCGGGACACAGGCAATCTTATGCTGACCTGTTGGGACCGGTTTTGGGCCTGTCTCCTGTAATGGAGCCAATGTCGCGGGCTCTTAAAAAAAGACTGCTGGCGGCCGATCGTCTCTTTTTTGCGACCCTCGATGACGAACTGGTTTCTTTTGCCTCGATAGCTCTTCGACGGGCGGCTCTCGGAAGGGCGACTGTTGCATTGTTCTTGGGGCCGCAGTCCTGCTTCGGAGCCTTCAACCTCAGGCGGTTTCTCAAAAAATGCGTTTTTGTTGTTCTGAAGCATGCGCCAAAGGTCACGGTCGCGAGTATCATACCCCTCAGTCTGGCTCCGGAATACGGCACCGTTGTCAATGTCGGGCTCCATGATCCGCAGTGGTGGGACATGCACAATGGTCACATCCTGAGACGACCCGGCGATACGCCGGTCGCGACTGAAGTCCACCGCCTGGCTGCTGGTCGGCCGATTGTCTGCTGGCTTGGTGCTGCCTCGGTGCACAAAGGCTTTGCCTTCATGGTTGAAATTCTCGAGGCCAATCCGGATATCGCCCAACGGCTGTGTTTCATAAGCGCTGGGACGGCGAATTCGGAGCAGGCATTGGCTTCTCGGTTCAGGTCGACGGGAGGAATTCATATTGACCGGCGGCTCACCGATGCCGAGTGGGAAAGCCTCTATGGTGTCGCTGACGCAGTGTGGGCCTGCTACGATCCGAGATACGATCAGGCGTCGGGAGTTTTTGGCCGGGCGCTGCAATTTGGCGTTCCCGCGATTGTGCGCCGTGGCTCGTTGATCGAGACGGCAGCTCGGAAGTTCGACGCTCCGGTCCATGCGATCGATTTTGGCGACTGTCACGCGGCTGCAACTGAACTAAACAAGATTGCCAAGGCAGACCGGGGCACGGCGGCAACAAAAGAACGTGAGCAAAGGATAGGGTCGTGGCGCAGTGATTTCATCTCCTTCACAATGCGCGCCTTGGAAGGGTCATGCATGCCAGCACCGGATTCTTCGAGGGAGCGGCATGACCAAGCCTGATGCCCCATCTTATAACCCGGACCATGGCATTGTGGCTGCTCATAAATGGTGAAGAAAGTATTGTATTTCCATCATGCGACCGCCCTGGGAGGTGCGCCGAAGAGTTTGGCATTGTTGATAAAATCGCTGGATCGCAAGGAATTCTCTCCAATAGTGGCAATGCCGCTTCGCCCCGGCAATTCCGGCGTGCGCGACTTATTCGAAGGTGCCGGCGCGGAGGTAATTGAGGAGCGGGACATTCGACCTTTCCATGGATCGACAGTCGCGCCGTGCAAGGACGTGAAATCGAAGATACACGCGATACTGTCCTTTCCGCTTCTCGTTAGATGCGCTAGGAAGCTAGTCCGTGACATACGACCGGACATTGTTCACCTGAATTCCACCTGTATGGTAGCCGCCGCCAAGGGCGCGCATCACGCCGATCCCTCAATCCCCGTTATTGCTCATGTCCGTGAACCGATTCTGCACAACTGGTGGGGTAACATTCTTCGCAACTTAAATAAGACGCACGTCGATTATTTCGTTGCTATCGATAAAGCCGGTCTGGATAGCATTGGCCCTTCCGCCACCCCCGGATCGGTTGTTTACAATAGTGTCGACAGCAGTCTCTTCCGTACGCCGGACGAAGGCGTTGCTGAATTGAGGCGAAAATTTGGATGGGCAGAGGGCGATGTCGTATTCCTGTCATTGTCACGAGTTGCGGAGTCAAATGGCATTCTGCCTTTCGTTCAGGCGGTCAACTCGCTTGAGGCAAACCTTCCCGAATGCGCTCGATTTGTATTCGCCGGTTTTGGAAAATACGAAGATGGCTATGGAAAAGCAGCATTGGAGGCGATAAACGCAAGCCGCCGGTGCAGCGCCATGCCATTCATAGATGATATCGTTCCCGTTCTCACGGCCAGTGACGTCGTAATTGCACCCTTTCTGACAAGTCACAGTGCTCGGTGCATTTTCGAAGGAGCGTCGGCAGGACGCCCGGGCTTGGTCACCCGCTTGCCGAATTTGCTTGAACTGATCGAAGAAGGTAGAACCGGCTTGAGCTTTGAAATGTCCTGTTCCGGCGGTCTTCTTGAAGCGCTTGAAAAACTCTGCCGGCGCGATACCCGCCTCGCTATGGGACGGAGCGCACGCCAGTTCGCTATGGCCAGGTTCCACATCGATCAAAACGTCGCGGCAATTCAAAAACTTTATCGCGATCTGTCAGAATCAGGCCGTTGATGTCCCCCTTTAAGTTACTTGATCAAACTGAGCGCCTATTCTGGAGTGCACTTGCAACGCTTCAGTTTGCGGTGAGGGGCAGAAAGAGGCCTCGTCGCTTGTCCGTTCTCGGGCCAGTTGGGCTAGGAGGGGCGGGCGTCCTCGAGATCGGAGATCGCGTAACTATCGTCAGTAAATCCAGGTTCAATCGAGCCGGTATAAATCATCCCACTCAGCTGGTTGTTGGGTCATCAGGAAAACTCTCCATAGGGGATAATGTTGGAATTTCCGGAGCGTCTATTTTTTGTGTCGAGAACATAGCAATTGGAAATAATGTTCTGGTCGGAGTGAATTGCAATATTTTTGACACCGATTTTCACGCCGTCGATTATCTGGACCGGAGGCAAGGGCGGGGTACACTTTCCGCGCCAATCGTAATCGAGGACGATGCCTGGCTCTGCGCCAACGTGACGGTCCTGAAAGGGGTGAGGATTGGTGCACGCTCGGTCATTGCGGCCGGGAGCGTCGTCACCTCCGACATCCCGCCGGATTGCCTGGCGGGCGGCGTGCCCTGCAAGGTAATACGTTCCTTGGATACCCGCGCATGTGGGGTCGAGTGAATGATGAACTGTTTCCTCAACATCGCCCCGATGGCCGGCAACGGTTTGGTGATAACGTCCTGCATGACCATAGTATGTTGTTTCGCTAAAGGGGGCGGGCGAAGCAGATTGCGGCATATGCCACCTAGCTACGCGAATGGCCCCGTGACCAGCCGACAATTGCGCAGTGGGCTGTTATTGTGACGAAGGGCCCATCCGATCGTTCTGATACATCGATAGATTCAGCACTGTCTAATGAGCATTTAACGCGCGATCTCGGGAGACGCACGGCATCTGGAGGGATTATAGCCCTCTGCACCCAGGCCTTAATTCTTCTCACACAAGTCGGCTACATGGCGCTGATGGCACGTTTGCTCCAGCCCGATGACTTCGGTCTGGTGGCCATGGCGGCGTCCGCCACGGCGTTTGTCGGAGTCTTCGCCGACTTGGGTCTGTCGATGGTGACCATCCAGCGCAAGGAGGTTGATCATGACACCATCAGCGCTCTATTTTTCGTCAATCTTGGCGTCGGTTTCGCTCTCATGCCGCTGACATGGCTGATGGCGCCGGTCGCAACCTGGCTCTTTAATGACTCTCGCGTTTTTCACCTTATCCTGGTTCTGGCGGTAGCCATTCCGATCACTGCGACCGGTGCGCAGCACAAAGCGCTGTTGGTTCGCAACATGCGTTGGATGTCATTGCAAAGTGTGAATTTTGGCAGTCTCTTGTGTGGATTTGCTGTCGGTATTGCAATGGCATGGGGCTGGGATTTCAAATACTGGTCCCTCGCTGCGGCGACGCTCACCACGGCTTTGGTTGGCACGGTCGCCCAGTGGACGCTGTCACCTTGGCGTCCGACCAAGGTCGCGAATTGGAAAAATGCAAGATCGGCCATTAATTTTGGAATCCATTACAGTGGATCCCAATTCACAAACTACATCAACCGCCAATCTGACAATGTGCTGATCGGCTGGAAATCCGGTCCCGGCGAACTCGGATTCTACACCCGCGCTTATTCTTTGTTCATGTTGCCGATAACGCTCGTCAGTGGACCAATTGGCTCGGTTATCATTCCAATGCTGAGCCGACTCCAAACCCAGCCCGACAAGTGGGCTAGAACCTACCTCAGCGCTATGCGACTTACACTCATGATGAACACGATATTGTGTATCCTCATTACCATCAATGCGGAACAAATTGTAGCGCTCGTTTATGGAGAGAACTGGTCGAAGTCCGGTACTATTTTGATGGTACTTTCGTTGTCCCTGATTACGAGTATTTCCGGTCAGTTTGGTGGCTGGGCGCTCATCTCTGTGGGTCGAGCTCGCGAGCTATTTATATTTTCCATATTTTCGTCGGCTATTCGCTTTGCGGCCTTCTTATTTGCTGTTCAATGGGGTGCCTCTGGAGTTGCGCTTGCGTGGTCTATCACGTCATGGGTATTTACCCCAGTACTTTGGATTTATGCAACAAGAGATACAAAGCTAAGATTTGCGGACCTTATGAAGGCGGCGGGGCCCTTCTTCTTTGCTTATGTTGCGGTCGTCGCCTTGTTTCACTTTTCTGGGATTTCGTTCGGCCTCTCATCTGACACCTTATCTCTGCCAGTCGGGGGCAACATCGTGTTGAACTCGACCATCACGATCGCAATCTATGCAATTTTTGTCGTTGCTCCGTATCGTTTCGCCGGCTCCATGTTAGGGGACATGCGGCTTTTTCTGGACAAAGACGAACGTCAGAGGACCTAAATCGTTGAAAATAATTGTTGAAACCACGGTTTTTTTGAACGGCGGAGACGCCGCGATCCAAGTCGCAACAAAACGCATTCTCAGGACCGCGTTCGGAGACAATGTTGAGGTCGTTTTTGCGGACATGGACGAGAAAGTCGCTGCAAAGTATTATCCGGAAAGCAAATTTATTTGTTTTCCTTCCGCGCAGATTCGTAAGAGCATAGCTGTTCGATTGGTGAATAGATTGACCAAAGGACGGCTAGAGTTCAAGGTGATTTATTCGATTGTAATCGCAATGACTTTTGTTGAGCGGTATCTTCGATGGTTGAAATATCTTGGATATGGAGGAGCGGTGGCTCGGGCTTTGCGGGAATATATCGCCGCAGATCTTATTGTTTCGACGGGTGGCACATACCTTTCAAAGAAACATCTTGGGTCGGTTGCACTCCGTCTGCCAGAATATGCGAGGGACATTTATCTCGGAAAGCCGCCCATTTTTTTCACGCAATCTATGGGTCCGTTTGGCGACGATCGCATCTTCCGCCGACTTGCGATCATTCTGAGAAAAAGCCCACTCATACTGGTCAGAGACCAAAAATCCATGGCTTTTGCGAAAGAGCTCACCGGATACACAGGTAACATTGAGACAGTGGCAGACAGCGTTTTCGTTCTGACGGACCAGAACCAGATCGAGAAACGTCGCGCAGCATCGCGGGCTGGGACGCCGGGACGGCGGCCAAGGATCGCTGTTTCGGTGCGGCCATGGGCGGATTTCGGGGAACGAGGCTTGGAGGTTGGCCGAGCGAAGTACCACCAGTCGGTAGCTCGGGCCGCAGCGTGGCTGGTGGAGGAGGCTGGGGCCGAAGTGACGTTTGTTTCGACTTGTCAGGGGATTCCCGAGTATCGTTTCAACGACTCGGATACAGCGCGAGATGTCTTGAAATACCTACCAGATCACGTTCGAGACAGCGTAGTCGTCGATTCGCAGTTCAGGAACACTGAAACATTGCTTCGCAAGATCGATGAATTCGATGGCGCTATCTGCACACGCATGCATATGTGCATTCTGTGTCTGTGCCGCGGCGTTCCAGTCTTGCCGATTTGCTATGAGAGGAAAACCGCGGATCTTTTCCAGTCGCTTGATTTGCAGGAATACATAACTTTCATCGATAAGATTGAGCCGGATAGTTTTCGCGCTCTTGTCGAGCGCTGGTGGCAGGACCAGGAATCGATAACAGAAAAATCATGGCGGGGGACGCTTGAGTTGCGTGACAGTGCTCAATCCACTGTCGGTATTCTCAAAAACAGATTTGCACCGGTGGAATTGCAGCCGGAGACGGTGTCATGATTGCGGTTGTTTCGCAATTCTTCAACACGCCTTCCGAGACCTTTATCCGAGATCATGTTCGCCACCTTGCGCCCGGTGAGACTGTGCTCGTCTGCCAGGGCCCCGATGGCTCCGATCAGTTCGGCTATCCAGTTCTTTCCGGGGTTCCGCGGCCGTCGCCGCTTAGCCGGCTACCTGCCCGCGTCGCCAATGTGACGCGCCTATGCTGGCTTGCGTATGTCCGTGATGGGATGTCGAGGAGGGATGAAGACAGAGTTGTCGAATTTTTCAAGGCCCACAATGTGGAGGCCGCCCTTGTCGAGTATCTGACGATGGGTGCGCTGTTTGCCCCCGCTTGTCGCCGCGCCGGCGTGCGACTGTACGCCCATGCCCATGGGGCGGATTCTACCGTGATGCCTAGGAAGCACTTGTGGCGACGTCGTTACCAACATCTCTTCGCCAGCGCTGACGGCATCATCACGCCATCACGTTTCATCGCCAATCGCCTGCTTCAAATAGGCTGTCCGAATGAGAAACTGCATGTCAGTCCATGTGGAGTTTTGCCCGAGCGCTTCACATCATCGAAGCGCGAAAGCGGTCGGCTCCTTTTCGTGGGGCGGTTCGTTGAAAAGAAATCACCGCACCTGGTGATCGAGGCGTTCGCCCGGATCGCTTCAAGGTTTCCCGGGGTACGGCTTGACTTGGTTGGCGATGGGCCGCTCATGGCGCGATGCGAGGCATTGGTTAGGCAGGAAAACCTGACGGACGCTATCGTCTTCCACGGCTATCAAAGCACAGAGTTTGTTCAAGCGATGATGCAGGACGCTGCAATCTTCGTGCAACATTCCGTGACGGCCCGCAACGGGGATATGGAAGGCCTGCCGGTATCGATCCTGGAGGCCATGGCAAGCGCGCTCCCCGTTGTGGCGACACGTCACAGCGGCATTCCAGAGGCTGTTGTCGATGGTGAGACCGGCATACTTGTAGACGAACACGATGTCGAAAGCACGGCAAAGGCGTTTGCTAGCCTCTTGGAAGAGCCTCGCCGTGCTGCCGAGATGGGGCATGCCGGGCGGCGGCGTGTGCTGGATCATTTCACGCAACGGCACACGCGCGATCGCCTTCGACATGCCATGATGCTGCCGGCCATGGCGAAACCCCTCGACTTCGCTGAAGGCCAGGTTCAATGAAGAATGTCGACCAGTGGAAGCCCACGAAGTTCGAACGGACGGATAAGGGCGTTTGGCGCTCGAATCGCAAGGAGGTACCGGCGCGGTCGCGCTTGATCGCCGATCGACTGGCGTCCGTCTATGCCACTGCGATCGCTACTCATGCTAAGGGCCGTCTCGCCGATCTGGGCTGTGGGGCGGTTCCGCTTTACGGGATCTACCGCGACTATGTCAGTGATGTGTTCTGCGTCGATTGGCCGGGCAGCACACATGGCACTGCCTATGTCGACCTGTTCGCGGACCTCAATGAGCAGTTGGGCCTGGAGGAAGGGAGTTTCGATACGATCATCGCCAGCGATGTTATCGAACATTTGCATACGCCGCAGGCATTGTTCGACAGTGCAGGCCGGGCCTTGAGGCCTGGCGGTAAGCTGATACTCGGCGCGCCGTTCCTTTACTGGCTGCACGAAGTCCCTCACGATTACCATCGCTACACCCGTTTTGCACTGGACCGGATGGCGGCGAAGGCTGGCTTAAGTACAATCGAGTTGTCATCCTACGGCGGCGTCACAGATGTTCTTTCCGATCTTGCCACGAAGGCGGTGTCAACTCGGCCCTGGATTGCCGATTCTGTCTACTGGCTTACCGGGCTGATGCGAGCGTTGCCTCCCGTCGAGAAATTAGGGCTGGCGACGCGCGAGAGCATGCCGATGGGTTATCTACTTGTAGCTGAAAAACCCTCAGCCCCGTCGGCTTCGGGGGGAAGCTAAAATGCACAACCGCCGAATACCGCGCCTCCGACCAGGGTCGTCGACAGCTGTCGGGCTCGATTCATCAACCGCGCAGAAGCGAGACGCAAACGTTCCGTTACGTGCATGGCGGACATTCAGAAATCGGTGTGCGCCAATCGCGTTAGGTTCGCCGTGGGTGGACTAGTCCCATGACTCAGAGAGCCAATACTCATTTCGACACACCGGCCGGGTTCGCTCGAGCAGGGTTTGGCCCCCGATTTGCACGTTTGAAAGGTTACGTTGACCGGCGCATTTTGTTTTCTCCTGCGACGGCGTTCGCGCTCGCAATCTGTGGCGTGTACGCTTTTGCCGGGTGGGTAAACAGGTTCGATCCAGAGGGAAGTACCGGGTCGATCCTCGTAAGGTTAGCCATCGTTCTGATAACGTTTGGCTCATATGTGCTTCTTCCGTCAAAATTGAGGTCGTCAACGGCCGCGCTTCTTCCAATGAAGCTCTTTTTTCTTCTTTATCTGTGCAGACTTGTTGAGAATGTTTACTTGTCTTCGATAAACATATCGCCAGGTCCTATGATGGTATTCAGTGTTTTCCTGGTGTCCAGTGTCGGCGCAACGCTTATTATCGCATCCATGGATAGGGCCATAAGAAACACGGATATGATTCTTGTCATGAACGCGCTTTGCGTCGTCTTTCTGATTGGGCTCTATCTCAATAGAGACGTGCTCTTCGCGGCCCAAGGCGAGAGGATGTCTATGGACAAAATAAACCCCATAGCGATGGGGCATACAGCTTTCGCATTCTTGATATACTTTTTCCTTATCTTGGGAAAGACAAAAAAACTGACGATCCAATCTATGGTGCTTGGACCGATGTTATTGCTTGTTGTTGTATTCTCGAAGTCTCGCGGTGCTTATATTGCTGGCGCTGGATCTATATTGATATACATACTATTGCTTAAAGGCTCAAAAAGATTGTTCGCCGTTTTGGGAGCATTGGTTGTCGCCATGGCAATTTTGGCGACCAGCGGCGTGGAGCTCATCGACGTTGTCATTGCGAGACTTCAGACGATCAACGTGGATGCCGATCAATCCACAATGATACGCAGCCAATTGTTCGCTGGAGCCTGGAGACAGTTTCTCGAAAATCCGGTGTTCGGGCGTTATGCAGTCGAGATGCAGTTCAACTTCTATCCCCACAACATCTATCTTGAATCCCTGATGGCGATGGGCGCGCTGGGGTCATTGCCATTTGCGGCTCACATAGTCTTGGCGCTCAGATCGACGGTCGGTATCATTCGGTCCGGCAAATTCCCGCTCGCTGCAGTGCTGGCCGCCGTGCTGTTCATCAGGGAAGCGATCGCCGGCATGGCAAGCGGCAGCCTATGGGGAAATTCAGTTTTCTGGGTCACCTCCGCTCTGACGATATCGTTTTGGTATGGATATCAGGGATTCCTTGCCAAAGCTCGCAATGCGGAAATTCGCGCTTACTAAGGTGGAAGTTCCGGCATATCGGCTAAATGCCGTGTCCCTATCAGCACCCCAGAACCCGAGACCAAATTCAAATAGGAACTGCCATGCGTATTTTTCAAAATTCTGGCATCTCGACAAGTTATCGGGCCAGACTCACTGGGCTTACGGAGGGAGTTCGCGGGTTCGAACGTCAAAGAGAAGTGTTTCTGAACGACCGCTACGGGGCGTCGCATATTCTGCTGCCGGCGCTCGCAGGCAGCCCAGAAGCGTTTTTCACGAACGGAGATGACGAATCGCTGCAGCGGGCATGGGCGATCGAAAACGGGCTGGGCGAAGACGCATCGCTGGCCGATATCCTTCTTGCGCAGATCGAGCATCACAGGTCCGACATCTTCTACAATCTTGATCCATTTCGTTACGACGGCTCTTTCGTGCGTCGGCTGCCGGGGCATGTGAAGCGAAAGATTGCCTGGCGCGCTGCGCCTGGCAGGATCGATTTTTCGGGATATGATCTCGTCGTTTGCAATTTCCCGTCAATGCGAAGACTCTGGGAAGAGCAGGGGGCCAAGACGGCTCACTTCTTTCCGGCCCACGATCCGGAGCTCGATGCCGTTGCCGCAAACCGGAGCAGGGATGTCGATGTGCTCTTCTTCGGCGGCTACAGCCGCCATCACCAGCGTCGGCGACAGATTCTGGAAACGGTCGCGCGACTCTCCGACCGTCGCAAGGTCGTTTTCCATCTGGATCTGTCGCGCTATACACCGCTCGCCGAGACGCCGCTTGGCTGGTTCGGCCCTTTGCGAGCGGTCCGCCGGCCGCGCTTGATTCGTGCCGTCAGTGCGCCTCCGGTATTCGGCCGCGCCATGTATGCCGAACTCGGAAGGGCGAAGGTCGTGGTGAACGCCTCAATCGACATGGCGGGCCCGGACCGCGGCAATATGCGCTGTTTCGAAACGATGGGTGCCGGCGCGCTGCTGATTTCTGATGGCGGCAACTATCCCGCACCGATGCGCAATGGAGAAACCATGGTCGTCTATGACCAGCCGCAGGAGGCGTCGAAGGCAATCGAACGTCGGCTGGAGGACGGAAGCTGGGACAGGATCGGTTGGGCCGGCAATCGCGTCATGCGTGAGGAATACAGCAAGAAACATCAGTTTGAGCGGTTTGTCCAATTGGTGTAGCGGACGATTTGAACCTTCGTTGTAATTCTGGCTCTAGCCCAATACTCCCTCGCGCCTAAGTAACAAGCGAGTCAGCCTAGCGAATCTTGCCCTGCTCTCGAAGGAATTTTAAGGTAGCCTGCCACCACTCCGCTTTTTCTTCCCATTTCGCAGGCCCATCCCGTGGGCCGCCACGCATCGTGCCCCAGATCACGATTCCGTCGGCCAGCCTTCTGCAGGTGTCCAGTTGAGCATACCAGAGGTCGCCTGGCAGGAAGGCAATGGTCTTGTGAAACTGAGGCCATAGGAAGCAATAGACCGGCTTCCCCTGTGCTGTCCTTCGCGCTTCCCCGATGTTGGCTTTCGCGTAGGCGACCCAGGCATCCTTGTCGCCGTAAAATGTATAGAGAGAGGGGAAGAGCGCATCGACGTAAGGGACGAGAGAGGAAGCAACAACCGTGTTTTGCTGCTTCCAGTCGTTCAGGGCCGCGGGCCCATTGTGGCCGATCGCTCTCCAATGATCCCTGATCGGCAAAACACTATAGAGCCCAATCTTGACGTTCGGGGCCGCCTTTTTGAACGCGCCGAGCGTCTTCTGGTATTTCGCCAGGGATGATGCCTGATCGGGACCTTCCAACGGCCAGCTTTCGATGTCGATATTGAGGTATTCATTGGTCCTCGGCAAAGCCAGCGCTTGCCGCACCTGGCCGGCATCAGGAACATCCGGTCCGAGAACATGAGGGTCGGCAATCGTAAGATGTTCGAAACCAAACGCCTGGAAATTGGGCCCGCCGATGAACCGTATGGCTTCGAAAAGCTTGAACGGCGTGTGCGTCTGCGAGGTCGCGGGCACTACGCCGGCCAAAAGGCACAACATACAAAACACTGTCTTGAAAAACATTACGCTCGGTATCCAGCGTCGCCAATTGGCGAATTTTTGCGCGGCCGAAATTTGCACGATTTGAATCCCTATAAGCTGAACTTGACGAGTCGAGAAACGGTAGCGTAGCTGGGAGCTTCGGACAACGTCTTGACGGAAGCGTGATCGACGCGCCGCTGCAAGTTGATCGAGGCGAGGCCCTGTCTCTTTTAGAGTTCGGGTCATCCCTCTGGAATAATGGACCGCGAAGCATGAAGGCCTATGACCAAAGGTACCGTAGGGCTCGTCAACCTAGCATGGCGACGCACAGTGCGGGCACATCTGAAGGGGAGATCGAGATCGTCTTGACGCGTCCGACTTGCACATTTGTTGCTGGCAATCCGGCCCAGGTGATCCGGCAGATCGGTCGTCTCTATGCCTGAAATGGCCATGACCTGGGAAGATGCCGTTCGCTGGTGCATGAACGAGCCGTCGATGAAGGATCTGGCCCGCGCCGCATATTTCGATGATCCGGTTGTTGCGGCGCGGCGTTACTACGAAAGCGCGGAGTTTCAGGCGGTTCGGAGCATGATCCCGCGCAAGGCCGGCCGTGCTCTCGATCTCGGCGCCGGCAACGGCATCCTCTCCTATGCCCTGGCGCGCGAGGGCTGGTTGGTTACCGCCGTCGAACCCGATCCAAGTGCACTTGTCGGTGCTGCTGCAATCCGGACGCTTGCTGAGAAGACAGGCACGAACATCGATGTGATCGAGGCGTTCGGCGAAGCTATTCCGTTGTCGGCCGCCGGCTATGATCTGGTCGTTGCAAGGCAAGTGCTTCATCATGCGCATGACCTGCCGGCATTCTGCCGCGAAGTTGTGCGGCTCTCCCGCAATGGCGCGACGTTCCTGTCGTTGCGCGACCATGTGATTTCCGGACCGAAACAACTGGAACCGTTTCTGCGCGCTCATCCATTGCATCATCTCTACGGCGGGGAGAATGCCTTCACGCTGGCAGACTACCGCACTGCGCTCGAAGGGGCGGGGCTGACGATCGATTGTGAAATGAACTCCTTCCAATCGGTTGTGAATTATGACCCGACGACAGCAGCCGAAATTCGCGAGAGGCTCGCCGCGGCCTTCGGTCCTCTGTCGAGGCTCGTCCGCCGGGCGCTGTCGCCTCTGCCCTTCGGTGCCATTGCTGGAGCAGCGGCATTGCTTGACCGCCGGCCCGGGCGCCTGGTCTCTTTCCTTTGCCATAAGCAAGGGAAGGGTTGATTGGTGATGCGGCTGAAAGAGGCGAAACCTGTCTGGGTGACTGGAGCCGGTGGTTTCATCGGCCTTCACCTGTCCCGGTTCCTTGCCCATGAGGGGCATCAGGTTGTCGGCTTCGGCCGAAGACAAGCACCCGGATTCGTGACCACGACCGGCGGTGCATTTTTTTCCGGCGGCGTAACCGAGGAAGCGTTGAATGCGGCTCTGGCTGCGCACGGCCGCCCGGCGGCCGTCTATCATTTGGCGGGAGGCGCAACGGTTGGCCAGTCGGTTGCCGAACCACTGAGGGATTTTGAACAAAGCGTCGTTTCAGCCGCTTGTGTCCTTGATTTCCTGCGCCATCACGCACCCGATGCACCCGTCGTTCTTGCATCTTCCGCTGCGGTCTATGGTGGCGGGCATGTCGGCTCGATCAGGGTCGACGCCACGCTTGATCCCTACTCCCCCTACGGCTACCACAAACGCATGGTTGAGGAGCTGGGCCGGTCATATCGCGCGGCATACGGGCAACCGGTCTCGGTGGCACGGCTTTTCTCTGTCTATGGCGAGGGGCTGCGCAAGCAACTTCTCTGGGATCTCTGCGGCAGGCTCGCGGCAGGCGAAACCGACATTGTGCTTGGTGGCACCGGAGCGGAAATGCGCGATTGGCACCATGTCTCGGATGTCGTGCGATTGATCCATCGCGTCTTGCCCGCCAACGCGGCAAGCTTTGCCGTCTATAACGGCGGTGCCGGCGCCGCCGCGTCCGTCAGGACGATTGCCGCGATGGTCTTGGAAGCCTGGGGCGGGAACTATCGCCTCTCGTTTTCTGGGGAGTCCCGACCCGGCGACCCTGTCAATCTGATCTCCGATCCCTCCGGCGTCCCGGACGGACTCCAGTTGCAGGTGCCGCTCAGCAGGGGCATTGCCGGCTATGTCGATTGGTATCGTGCTGAAATTCTCGCCGAACCGGTCCACCGTCTGCGCTGCGCTGCGCCTTGATTACCGTCGGCTTCACGCTCATTGGCCGCGGATCCTGGTCAGGCGGCGAGTCCTATCTACGCAACATGTTGAGCGTCATCGCCTCCGAGTTGGGCGGTAGGGTTCAGGCGAAGCTGTTTCTCACACCCGAGCAGCGTTCAACTGTTGGCGCGTCCTTCGATCATATGTTGGCTGCGCCCGCTATCGTTGATGAGCGGGTGATAGGCGCCGGGCTCGGCAAGCGAGGGCTGATCGCACTCGCTGGCGGAAGCGATCGGGCTTTTGCCGATCTTATGGTCGCACACGCTGTCGATCTCGTATTTGAAGTCGCTCAGTGGTTAGGCAACCGATTTCCACTGCCGGTCATTTCGTGGATTCCGGATTTTCAGCACCGTCGCCTACCGCATCTGTTTCCGCGTCGCGCCTGGTGGCGCAGGGAACTCGGGTTCCGTCTGCAGACGTCCGGCAATCGCACGATAATGCTCTCGAGCGAGGATGCGCTCGCCGATTGCGGAACATTCTACCCGGCCTCGCGCGGCAAGACTGCCGTGGTGCGCTTCGCCATCGATGTCGATCCAGGCGCCGTCATGGCGCGCACCGAAGCCGCACGCCGGGCGCACGATCTGCCCGAGCGCTTCTTTTTCCTGCCCAACCAGTTTTGGATCCACAAGAATCACGGACTGGTTGTCGACTCGTTGAGGCATATAGACCGGCTTGGGGCGTTGGGTTCAGTGCCACCGATAGTCCTCACGGGGCGCACGACCGACCCACGCGATCCGACCTTGTTCAAGCGTCTGATGGGCCTGGCGCAAACGTATCGGGTTGAGAGCCATTTTCGACACCTCGGATTGATCCCCTATGACGACGTCGTCGCCCTGATGGGTGCAACGGACTGTCTGATAAACCCGTCCCATTTCGAGGGGTGGTCGACCACCGTTGAAGAGGCGAAATCGCTGGGCGCGCCCATGTTGCTGTCCGACATCCGGCTGCATCGCGAGCAGGCTCCGGACGCGCTCTTCTTCCCGCCGGACAACGCCGAAATCCTGGCGCAGCGTCTCCTTGAAATCGGGCGGCAGCCGACTGTTGTCCGCGACAGTGTCACCGTGCTGCAAGGCCGGCAACAGGTCCGCCGACGGGGTTATGCGGCAGCACTGCTTGCCTTGTTTGAAAAGACCAAAACCGCCGCGCGTTGATTGTTGAATCGGGAGTGAGGAATTGTCGATCGGGAAGATGGCCGTACTTGCGTTCATAGCGTTGGGGTTTGCGGGCGGCTTTCTTTTCATCGCCATCAACAAGGGAACGAATATTCGCGCACAGGCGCCGAAGCCGGTGGATGTCCCCACATCGTTCGATGGCAAGCTTGACGTCCAATCAATCGACGATCTGCGGGTCGCCAGCCGCAAGATCGTGCTGTGCGGCGTCGCATTTGCCAAGCCCCCGTCAATGCGGGTCATGGTCACCGAGTCCATGCGCCGGGACTATCAAGGACTCGCATTGACATGCAAACCCGTAGGCTTGGGGACACCGTGCGACGGCAATGTCGCGCCGAAATTCCGTGACGCCGTCGTCGTGCAGTGCGTCACCTCCGACGGTACGGATCTGGCTGCAAAGCTCGTCGAGGCAGGCATTCTGTGCGGGCAGCCCGCGCAGGCGGGCTCGACCTACAAGTCTTGCGCGCCAGGCTCGTAATTCTTGCCTCGAATGGAAGAAGGCTGGACGGACGATGTCACGACATTGTCGATTACAAGGGTTTGTGTAGTGTGTCTGAGCGACTGTGGCGCCAGATCGGTCGCCGGTAGCCCGCTATTAGCCGGCTGTAAAGATGGCTCGTTACGATATTCTGACGGTGTGTTCTATCAACCACACCGAAACCAAAAATTATCTCGCATATGCGAAATGGGTTGGAATTGGCGCAGAAAGCTGTTACGCGCTTTTGAGTACCTTAGCGGTTGTGCGGGCCTCAGGTAACGTGGGACAGAAGGATTGATGCGGATGAACCTAGTTTTGAAAAGTGCGTTGGCCGGAGTTGTTGTGTTGACCGGCTTCGCCCCGGTGTCGTCTTTCGCGCAGGACGGGTCGTGCACCTGTGCAACCGCCTATAACGGCGTAAATCCGATTGGATCGCTCGGCCGCGTCAATGGCGACGTAATGGTCTCGCAGGTGGCTGGCTACGGCCCGGCGCAAGCGGGCGGCGCGCTGGATTTCGGCAGTCGTGTCGTGGTTGGCGCCAAGGGCTCGGCTTCGGTTCAGGTCGGTGGCTGCAATCTGAGCGTTCCGGCGAATTCGACGCTTGATATCTCGCGGGTCGAGAACAAGATTTGCCTCAATGTCCTGGGTTCTGAGAAGACCGCTCAGACGGGCAATCCTAACACAAACAACAACACGCCGCTCTTCATTTTTGGCGGCATGGCTCTTGGGGCCGGTGTTCTGGCTGCAACGGCGGACAAAGATCACGGCCACGCCGTTAGCGACTAAGTCGGCCGGTAAATAGGGCAACGGCAGCAGAGGCGTGTGGCGCTTCTGCTGTGTCTGTTGTTGGCGACAGAGCGGCGCTGGCGTGTATGCTGGTATCGTGGCCGCGGTATCAGTAGGATCGGTTAGCCAAGGCGACATGCGGATGTCTGAGGCTGGCGAACATGCCGGGATGAAGGGCGAAGTGCCGCTCGATTTAGGAAAAATGGTCGAATCTCAATTTTCGCTGCTGCGTGTTGGTGCAAGTTTCGGATGCGACGTCCCGCAAACGCGACGATCAAAGTGAATCCTGTGGAGGGCGGCATGTGTGTAGCGCTCGAAACATAAGGCGCAGCTGTTGTCGGTGGTGCGGCGCTGATCATCGGCCTGCATGATGACGACAACTCTGTCCGCCAGTAGCCGGGATCTGGCATCCATCATATCGCGTGAACTTGACAAATGCGTCATTCGCCGTTTTGCGGGTGACGCATTTATACTTTTTGGGGATGACGTCGCCACGTTGCTTCGTTGCAGTCACAAACGCCCATGATCGATCTGCATTCCCATATCTTGCCCGGCCTCGACGACGGCTCGCCCAGTCTTGCCGAATCACTGGAAATGGCTCGGCTGGCAGTCGCAGACGGAACGACCCACATGGCGTGCACGCCACACGTGACACCGGGCGTTTACGAGAACGGAACATCGAATATTGTCCGAGCGGTCCAAGAGTTGCACCAGGCGCTGCGTAGCGCCGCAATACCACTTGCTCTCTACGTCGGCGCCGATGTTCATATAGCACCGGATCTTCCGGACCAATTGGCGGCGGGCAGCGTACCGACCTTGAACAGGTCCCGCTATTTTCTGTTCGAACCGCCGCATCATGTCTTACCTCCACGAATGGAGGATCTTGCCCTACGCCTCATAAACGCCGGTTTCATTCCGATTCTTACTCATCCGGAGCGTTTGACCTGGATCAAAACGAATTACGAGGTTATCGAGAGGTTGAATGCGGTCGGTTGCCTTATCCAGCTTACCGCAGACTCGATTGTTGGTGCTTTTGGACGCACGGCGCTTTATTATTCGGAAAAGCTGATTGACGAGGGCAGGGTGGATATCATCGCAT
This sequence comes from Mesorhizobium sp. M1307, assembly GCF_040318155.1. Lineage (NCBI taxonomy): Bacteria > Pseudomonadati > Pseudomonadota > Alphaproteobacteria > Hyphomicrobiales > Phyllobacteriaceae > Mesorhizobium > Mesorhizobium sp. M1307. The sequence goes on from NZ_JAMYLR010000038.1 coordinate 37,175, forward strand.
CGGATACTCATAGCGCCACGCGCCGCCGTCCTGGACTTTCTAAGGCGGTTGCTGCTGCTGCCAAGCGATGTGGGGAAGACGAGGCCCGCAACATGGTGTTGAAACGTCCAGGCGAAATATTGGCGAACCGGCCCATCGAGGCGGTCGGAAAAGCACGTCCGAATAAAACAAACGCCGGCAACGCCGGGCGCTTTGGAGGATTGAGCCGCTTGTTCAAGGGCGGGATAGCGTGATGGTGATTGTTCGTTTCGCAAAAAGCAACATAGGCACAACACTCGCCTTGCTAGCTTCGCTTGCAATGTCGGCATGCACGAGCACCTCGTCGACGACACCCACTTCTTCGAGTTCGGTCGATGCGTTGCAATTGACGTCATCTTCGACGCCACTTGCGGGCGGTGGTGCTCTGCAGGTGGTAAAGGATCTGCCTGCGCCGCAAAACACCCAGAACGGCAGCGAGCAACCTTTGTCTCCGAATGATGTGCTCGAAGTGAATGTTTTCCAGGTAGACAATTTGAACAGAACCGTTCAAGTCGACTCCAGCGGACAGATTTCGCTTCCGCTTATCGGGACCATCACCGCCGCCGGGAAAACGGTGCGTCAGTTAGAGCAGGAAGTCGAAACCGCCTACGGCGCCAAATACCTGCAGTCACCCGACGTGACGATTTTCGTCAAGGAGTCGATCGGACAGCGCATAACCGTCGATGGCGAAGTCAATAAGGCTGGTATCTATCCGGTGTCGAGCAATTCTTCTCTCATCGACGCGATTGCCCTCGCTGGAGGGTTCAATACGATTGGAGATGCAAAAAAGATCTTTGTCTATCGCAATATCGGTCCAAACACATTGGTTGCTAATTACAATATGGAGCAGATTCGTGGTGGCAAGAGCCGTAATCCACGTATTTATGGTGGCGATAAGATTGTCGTCTTCGCTTCGAAGTCGAAAATCGCGATGGGCAACCTCAAGGACGCTCTCGGTATTGCGTCAAGTGCAGCCCGAATTGCAGTGATCCCGGGACTTTAAATCGAGGCCGGTCTGAATTTCGGAATACAGACAAACCTAGGATTACCTCGCGCCATGCTCGATCGTAACAGACAGCATCAAATTGCAGGACCAGGACACGGCCAGGCCCTGTCGGCAGACCTCTACTATGACGGTGCGCAAAACTATAGCCTCTATGGCCGCGACTACTCCGAACAGGACGAAGGCTTCAGTCCGCTAAAGCTGCTGTTTTACGCTGTCCAGTACCGCTGGCTAATCGCCATGATGGCGGCAGCTGGACTTGTCGCAGGCGTTATTGTTACCATGATGCAGACGCCAAAATATCAGGCCACAACGCAATTGGAGGTACTGGTTCCTTCGGCCAAGGTCTTCCAGGACATCGAGGTGGTCTCTGAAAACAGCGACTTGCGGGCCTTTCAAACGGCCCGGGAAAAGCTGAAAAGCCGCGCATTGGCCCAGCGTGTGGTGTTTCAACTGGGTCTGAGTGAAAAGCCCGACTTCCTGTTTCCCACCGCGGACTTTTCCCTCGGCAATATTTTCTACCGCGCGTTTGGTATTTCCAAATCGCCCTCCATTGAGGAGAAAACTCCGGAGCAACGCGAAGCAATTGCGATTGGGCGCATTCTAAGAGATCTCACCGTCAACGTCGTTCCCAACACGAGCCTGCTATCGATCACGTTTGTCGATCAGAAGCCGAAATATGCAAGTGATGTTGCCAATCAGGTGGCGCAAAGCTTTATTGACCAGCGCCTCGACCAGACCAGCGAAACATCCGACCTGGCCCGGCAGTTCATCCAGGAACAGGTTCTGCAGGTGAAGCAGAAGCTGCAGAAATCCGAAGAGGATCTGGTCGCTTATGCGAAGGATGCGGGCATCACGATAACCGGCGACGATAAATCGCTGATAGGCTCGAATATCGAGGCGCTGAACACCGCTCTAGCGACCGCGATCCAGGACCGTCTCGATGCAGGGCGGGTTGTGGACCAGATCGACAAAGGCCGCGGATCAAGCCTCAGCCCTGTCTTGGAAAGCAAAGGTCTGCAAGCACTCAGCGACAAACTGGCGGATCTAACCAGTCAATATCAGCAGAAACTGGGGATCTTAAAGCCTGGTTTTCCGGAAATGCAGCAGCTCCAGTCGCAGATCAAGGAGTTGCAGCGACTCTATGACAACGGCGTCCTGGCCATAACCGATTCGCTGCGCCTGAAATATCAGGAGGCACAGAACAAGGAGGCCGATCTGAAGGCCAAACTTGCCGAAATGGAAAAGCAGCAGGTTGTCTTCAATGATAAGAACATCAAATATACGATCCTTAAGCGCGAAGTAGATTCAAACCGGTCGCAATACGACAGCCTCATCACCAAGCTGAACGAGGTCGGTGTCAGCTCCGAACTCAAGACGCAAACCGCCGCAATCGTGGACTTTGCGACCCAGCCGAATAGCCCATATTCGCCGCGCGTGAGCATCAACGTCGCGATCGCGCTGGCGCTTTTCCTGGCTCTGAGCGCGTCCATCATCTATGTCATCGAGCTGTTGAACAACACCTTTACCAATCCCGAGCAGGTTGAAAAAGAGCTGGGACTGGCAATGCTCGGCATCTTGCCGCTTGTCGATGACCGGGAACTCGTGGCCGCTATCGCCGATCAGAAGTCCGGGCTGTCAGAGGCCTATCGCTCGCTTCGTACATCGTTGCAATTCTCCGGCGCGGAAGGCGCGCCACGATCGTTGGTTGTCACGAGTTCGGAGCCCTCGGAAGGTAAGTCAACCACTTCATTCAAGCTCGGACAGGATTTTGCCGCGCTCGGCGCAAGGGTTCTCATTGTCGACGGCGATCTCCGCAAACCGAATCTTCACCGCCTGTTTGGTCTGGACAATACAATCGGCCTGAGCAATCTGCTGACGAACACTGTCCGCAAAGAGGATCTGGCGAGCATTTTCAGGGCGACGAAATATCCCAACGTCACCGTTCTGACCTCTGGCACGATCCCGCCAAACCCAGCGGATTTGCTCTCGTCACCGAAGATGGCTCTTATCATAACCAATCTCGGCAAGCGCTTCGATCTTGTCATCATCGACGCGCCGCCGATCGTTGGCCTTTCGGATGCTCCTATTCTCAGCCGGCTCGCTGAGGGCACATTGATGGTCATCTCTACAAATCAGGTGACGCGCAAGTCGGCCAAAGCGGCGTTGAAGCGCATGCGAGCCGCCGGTGCCAATGTGGTTGGGGCCGCGATGTCCAAATTTGCGGTGAACAAGTTCGACTACAACTACGCCTACAAGTACATGAACTACCAATATTACAACTACGGCGCGGATACAGCGAAGATTGAGGGCAACGTGGATCATGGAGCAGACCAGCCCGCTTATGCAAAATCTCCGGCGTTCAAGCGTTTGGTTCGTCGCATCCGTTCTAGTATTGGCGGCTTCGTCGATCGGGCTAAGTCGGTTACTTGAGACGGAAACGCCAGCCGTTTCTCTTGCGCTGGATCCGCTGAACGTCGATGCGCTGATAAGCGAGATCACCAGCGATCTGAACGACACGAATAACGCTCCGGAACTTGAGGCCTTGCTTGCCAAGGCCAAGGATGCGCTTCGTTTCAATCTGGCCGACGCACGTCTCTACAGCCTGATCGGTGAGATCAAATATCGGCAAGGCGAGAAAGACGAAGCCTATAAGCTTTTCGATCAGGCCCTAGGATTGTCCAAGACGGAAATCCATGCGCTCCAGAGGTCTATCGGCCACTCGACCGAGACAGGTGATCTGTCAAGGGCTGTCGGCGAGATCGACACATTGCTGCGGCGATGGCCAGACCAATTTCCGGCGATCTCCGATGGCCTACCGAAAATCCTCTCAGATCCCGACGGATACCAAGCCGTGCTGACGGCCATCAAGGCGGAGGCGCCTTGGAGGGTCAGTCTGATCTACGCCCTTAGCAAAACCTCCGAGGGGCTCGATTTCGCAAATCGGCTGCTGCTCGACTTGACCGGATCAAACGCGCCACCAAATTCGGGCGAACTCAGTGCCGTCATCAACGGGTATTTTCGCCAGAGGGAATATGGACCGGCATATCGGCTATTTCTTTTCAGCCTGTCCGATCAAGAGCGGAAGCTGGTTGGATATATTTTCAACGGCACGTTTGAGCCGGTCGCCGGCGGCAAACCGTTCGATTGGCAGACTCGCGATCAATCGGGCCTGGAAATTACATTTGCGAAATCCCAGGATGCGGTGGAAGGCGAGAGTGGCGCGACGGTCCGGTTTTTGAACACACCGGTCAAGAACACAGCCCTTCAGCAGTACGTCGCGCTGCCCCCAGGCTCCTATAGGATTTCGCTGGTCGCCTCTGCACGCAACCTGAAGCTTCCAAAGGAGTTGTTCTGGTCGATCAGATGTCTGGGGCCGGCCGGTGAGATCGCACGGTTCAACATTCCTGAGGGCACATTTAACCGACAAAGTCTGAGTCAGGTTTTTTCGGTCGGGCCGACTGACTGCCCCATGCAACTGTTGACACTGCAGACGGCCGCCATTGCCGAGAGCTGGCGATTTCGATATGTCGGCACCTTGGTAATGCACAAATTGAGCATCGAGAGACTTCCATCTTGAATGACCGTTCGTCGGAATGGGATAAATATTTCCTCGGCTCGGTCTTGTTCGTATCGCTGCTGATCGGCGGCGGCACGGCAAGCGGCCTCCTTACCGACACGCTGATCGAAGTCGCGGCAATTGCCTCGGCGGCGGCCGTCTATTCGCAAGCTCCTGGCCAGAGAAGCCCCCATTCTGTTCTGTGGCTGTTGATCTTCGCCGTGGCGTTGATCGTTTTGCAAATCGTCCCATTGCCGGCAGCCATATTCAACGGGTTGCGGCCGGAGCTGTTGCTCGGAGATGCCTGGGTTGGAGAAAGCCGTTTTCGCTTCATCAGCGTTGGGCTCGGCCGCACGGTCGAATGTCTGCTTTACCTTTTGGCCGCGACGGCGTTTTTTTTGGCCGTATTGCGTTTGCGTGCCGAGCAGGTCAGCGCGCTCCTGCCGTTTTTCTTCATGGGCGTTATCTGCAACGGTTTGGCGGGAGCAATTCAATATTCGCTCTCCGACGATGTCGCTATTGTCGGGCTGTTGCCTTTTACGATCAATGCCGGGCTTTTCGCCAACGTGAATCATTTTTCGGCGTTGCTTTTTGTGTCTATCCCATTCGTTGTCTATTACGGTCTGTTCCGTGGACATCTCTTGGCTGGATCCTTCGGCCTGATCGCGCTTTTGCTGCTTCTTTTGGCCGCCGGTTCCCGCGCCGGTGTTCTGATTGGGTTGGCGATCACCGTGTTATCCGTGATCTTTCTCTCAGCCCGTTCGAGGGTGAGCGGGTTCGGCGTTCTCCTGATTTTTGTCGCGCTTTCGATCTACACGATAAGCGCCTGGACCAAGCTGGATGCACAGGCCCTTGATCCGGCGTTCGGGCGAGGAGAATTTGCGCGAAGCACAATCGAGGGCATCAAAGACAATTGGGCGACAGGCATTGGATTCGGGAATTTCCAGAAAGCCTATCAGATATACGAAAGAGCAGGCATGATTTTCAGGGAGTATGTGAATCATGCTCACAATGAATATCTTGAAATTACCTTCGAAGGGGGAATTCCTGCTATCCTGCTTATGGTAGGCTATTTCGTATTGCTTTTGATTGCATTGGTTAGAATTCGCCGTGACCCACTGCAGAAAGCGGCATTCCTCTCGGTATCTTTTCTTCTCATTCACTCGCTGGTTGACTACCCATTGCGAACCGGGGCGCTGGCGATGACCTTTGCCTATATGAACGCCATCATCTTTCACAGAGGATTTGCAGAACGCTTGAGCCGCAAGAGCGAGATGATCGAGATCGATCACAACGGTGACAAGCTACTTGTTCCCATCGAACGTTCGTCCTAGCGACCTCGTCGCCACGGCTGGTGCCGCCAGAACGTGGCCGACCGCTGTGAGGCGAGCCGGCTCCTGGCTCTCGGGTTCCGAGGCTCAGGCAACATTTTCCTGCCCCTACCAAGTGCAATCGCTCGCTGAGCAGAAATTTCCCAGTTTACCCATCTGCATGGAAAATTCATTCCCGAACCATTCGGCCGCAAGCCTGTCTTGCATTGTTCTGCGCAGGAACGATCTGCTAGAACGCCCCCACGAGAATAGATTGTCCGGAAGGCAGTTTGAATCGGGCGGCTGAAGGTCGCCTCCGTTGACGATACAAGCCCTTCCGTGGATGGGTACGAAAGAACGCTCGCAGTCCATGAACATCGCGCTTACGCACCTTCAGCGGCTTGAGGCCGAATCCATCCATATTTTTCGCGAGGTGGCCGCAGCCTTTGCCAAGCCGGTCATGCTCTATTCGGTCGGCAAGGATTCGTCCGTGCTCATGCACCTGGCGATGAAGGCATTCTATCCGGCCAAGCCGCCGTTTCCGTTTCTCCATGTCGACACGACCTGGAAATTCCGCGAGATGATCGCCTTTCGCGACCAGATGCAGCAAAAGCTCGGTTTCGACCTCCTGGTCCATGTCAATGAAGACGGCGTGCGCGACAACATCAATCCGTTCGACCACGGCTCCAACACCCACACGCATGTGATGAAGACGGTGGCGCTGCGGCAGGCGCTCGACAAATACGGGTTTGACGCTGCCTTCGGCGGCGCGCGGCGCGACGAGGAGAAGTCGCGCGCCAAGGAGCGCATCTTCTCGTTCCGCAACGCCCAGCACGTCTGGGATCCGAAGAACCAGCGGCCGGAGATGTGGAAGATTTTCAACACCCGCATCGCTGCCGGTGAATCGATCAGGGTGTTCCCGTTGTCGAACTGGACCGAGCTCGACATCTGGCAATACATTCTCCAGGAAGACATCCCGATCGTGCCGCTGTATCTGGCCAAGGAGCGGCCGGTCGTCGAGCGCGATGGCATGCTTATCCTGAGGGATGATGAGCGCATGCAGCTGCGGCCCGGCGAAACAGTGGAGAACCGGATGGTGCGGTTCCGCACGCTCGGCTGCTATCCGCTGACCGGCGCGATCGACTCGGAAGCCGACACTCTGGAGGCGATAGTCGGCGAAATGCTCACGGCGCGCACTTCCGAGCGGCAAGGTCGCCTGATCGACCGTGATGAAGCCGGCTCGATGGAAAAGAAGAAGCGCGAGGGGTATTTCTGAGTATGCGCCACATCATGGCCAAGAGCCTCGCCCCGACCGACGGCGTCCGCGACTATCTGGCGGCGCAGGAACGAAAGTCGCTGCTGCGCTTCCTGACCTGCGGCTCGGTCGACGACGGCAAGTCGACGCTGATCGGGCGCCTGCTTTCCGACACCAAGCAGATTTTCGAGGATCAGCTGGCCACGCTCGAGCGCGATTCGCGCAAGCACGGCACCACCGGCGACGACGTCGACTTCGCGCTGCTGGTCGACGGCCTCGAGGCCGAGCGCGAGCAAGGCATTACCATCGACGTCGCCTATCGCTTCTTCGCCACGCCAAAGCGCAAGTTCATCGTCGCCGACACGCCCGGCCACGAACAATACACGCGTAACATGGCGACGGGTGCATCGACCGCCGATCTCGCCATCGTACTGATCGATGCCCGCCAGGGCGTATTGCGTCAGACCAGGCGGCATTCGATCATTGCCTCGCTGCTTGGCATCCGCCACATCGTGCTCGCCGTCAACAAGATCGATCTTGTCGGCTTCGACGAGGCGGTTTTTGAACGGATCGTCGCGGATTACGCACAGTTCTCACGTGAGCTCGGCTTCCAGACGATCGTGCCCATTCCGATGTCGGCCCGCTACGGCGACAACGTTACCGGCCGTTCCGACAGGACGGACTGGTATTCCGGCCCGACGCTGATCGAACATCTCGAAACCGTCTCGGTCGACGAGGCCGCGGTCGAATTGCCGTTCCGGTTTCCGGTCCAATATGTGAACCGTCCCAATCTCGATTTCCGCGGCTTCGCCGGCACCATAGCCTCCGGATCGGTTGCGCCGGGCGACGAGGTGGTCGTCGCGAAATCCGGCAAGTCCTCCCGTGTCAGGCGCATCGTTTCGCATGGCGGCGACCTTCAGCAGGCTATCGCCGGCCAGGCCATCACCCTTGTCCTCGACGACGAGGTGGAAGTCTCGCGCGGCAATATGCTGGTGTCGCCGGCAGCGCGGCCGCAGGTCGCCGACCAGTTCGCCGCCAACATCGTCTGGTTCGACGAACATGCATTGCTGCCCGGCCGCTCCTACATCCTGCGCACCGAGACCGACCAGACCAGCGCCACCGTCACCGACCTGAAATACCGCGTCAACGTCAACGACTTTGCCCATGAGGCGGCCAAGTCGCTTGAAATGAACGAAGTCGGCATCTGCAACATCTCGACGCGGTCGCCGATCGCCTTCGATCCGTTTGCCGAAAACCGCACCACCGGCGCCTTCATCCTGATCGACCGCATCACCAACGCCACGGTCGGCGCCGGCATGATCCTGCATTCGCTGCGCCGCGCCGAAAACATCCACTGGCAGTCGCTCGATGTCGGCAAGCGCGCCCGCGCCGATATGAAGAACCAGCGGCCGGCCGTGTTCTGGTTCACCGGGCTTTCGGGCTCGGGCAAGTCGACCATCGCCAATCTGTTCGAAAAGAAGCTGTTCGCCACTGGGCGCCATACCTACATTCTGGATGGCGACAACGTCCGTCACGGCCTCAACCGCGATCTCGGTTTCACCGACGCCGATCGTGTCGAAAACATTCGCCGCGTCGCCGAAGTCGCGCGCCTGATGGCCGACGCCGGGCTGATCGTCATCGTGTCGTTCATCTCGCCGTTCAGCGCCGAGCGGCGCATGGCGCGCGAATTGATGGCCGACGGCGAATTCGTCGAGGTGTTTGTCGACACACCTTTCGAGGAATGCGCCAGGCGCGATCCGAAGGGCCTTTATGCGCGGGCGTTGAACGGCGAGATCAAGAATTTCACCGGCGTCGATTCACCGTATGAGGTGCCGGAAAAGCCCGAAATTCATCTCAAGACACTCGGCAGATCGGCCGAGGAGATGGTGGACGCCCTGGAACACTGGCTGAACGAGCGGGACATTGCCGAAGACCAATATGATAGCGGCGGCGGTATCTGACGACGAAGCGATGCTCGCCGTCTTCGAGCACCTTGCCTTGGCGGCAGGGCGCGAGGTGATGCGTGTCTTTCGTGTCGGCTGTGCGGTCGACCAAAAGTCGGACAGTTCGCCAGTGACGGAGGCCGATCGCGAGAGCGAAAAGATCATCCTTGCCGGGCTACGCGCCGCATTTCCAGAGATTCCATGCGTGGCCGAGGAGGAAGCCTCTGCCGGCATCATGGCGCCGGATCTCGGCGACGCCTTTTTCCTGATCGATCCGCTCGACGGCACCAAGGAGTTCGTCAACCGGCGGACCGATTTCACTGTCAACATCGCGCTGGTTCGCCATGGCGTGCCTGAGATCGGCGTCGTCTTCGCGCCTTGCACCGGCCGCTTCTTTTCCGGCCGGCCGGGCAAAGCGGAAACCATCGAGATCAATGACGACTACGAGATCGTCGATCGCCAGCCGATTTCGGCAAGGGCCGGTATGGTGCCGCTGACCGTCGTTGCCAGCCGCTCCCACAACACGCCGGAAACCGAGGCCTATATCCGCGCGCTGGGCGCTGCGGAGATCGTTTCGGTCGGCTCGTCGCTGAAATTCTGCCTCGTCGCCGGCGCCGAGGCGGACGTCTATCCACGCTTCGGCCGCACCATGGAATGGGACACTGCCGCGGGTGACGCAGTGCTACGCGCTGCCGGCGGCATGACGCGCACGCTGGATGGCGAGCCGCTCGCTTACGGCAAGCGCAACCAGAGCGATGACGAGGATTTCGCCAATCCGCATTTTATCGCCAGCGGGAAGGCTGCTCAATCCCCATAGACCTTGGTTGCGCAAACCAAAGGACCGCGTCAGACCTGACCGGCGTTCTTCGGATGCACGACCTATCGCCTCCGGTAAGCGCAGTTCCAGACCGGTGTGAAAGCGCAGGTGTGACGGTTTGACAGTAACTGCTGGCCGCGATCAGAGCTTCTCGGATCGATGATCGAATAGGGAACTTGGCTGTCGGAATGTGCAGCGTGACGCGATCCGCGATGCGCTTGCCCACAGTAGCGATGATCGCCACCAAGGATGGCGTCGGGAACTTCGCGCTCTCAATCCGAATTGTGTTGCTCGGGCCGTTCGGCGATAAAGAGAGTATCGGGGAGAAGCCCAAGACGCTCGCGATCGGCGGCAGGTATACGGTCTGAATGTATTCGAGCGACCGTAAAACCCACGTCCTCGATACGCTCCTTGATATCGGGTCCGTAGGCTCGCACGTGATCTGATCCGCCGAAGCGCTTGTCGCGCTCGCTCCGTGACATGGATGGCGTCGCTTCGAGCGTTTGACGATAGATAAGCGGTACTTGGATCCAGACCTGTCCTCGAGGCTTAAGGGATGACCAAACTTGCCGAAAAACATGCCGATCGTCAGGTACGTGCTCCATGACATGACACAAGACGACAATATCGAGATCGCTGGTGCCGTTCATGTTCATTAGGTCAACCTGCACGGTATCGGGGCCGTACCGTCCGGGCTCGATATCGCCTTTAATGAGGGTGCCCACCTGAGATAGTCTCTTTGAAAGCCCCTTCTCGCTCGGCGCAATCTGAAGAATTCTAAGCGGTCCCGCCGGAAGCCCGAGAAGCTTACGGTCTAGAGCACAAATCAAAAACCGCTCACGATCCAGGGCATGACAAAGCGGGCAAATAAGCGTGTATCGCCCGAAACGGTAAAAAGCCGCCACACCGCGATCGCAGGCATTGCAGTGATGAGCCTTCCTCGTCGGGAGGAGTGTCAGGGTGAGGGCTCTCAGCCAATCTCCGTACGAATCAAGTTTGCGTGTGACCCGCCGCGTTGTGATACGATCAGCATAGCTGCGAAAAAGAGATAGAAGTCGGCTTCCTCGAGCGTTGTTCCACGATGGTTTCAGCATGTCGGCCTTCTAAGGTATTTGACCCGAGGACCGATAATTAGCGCCCCCTGATATAACGTCGAGTCAGCGGAGCAGCAGGAGATTCGCCCCGTCATGGCATCGACCGTGATATCGAGCAGACCGGCGATCTCAGCCAGCGGCTCGTCAAGCACCGGTTAAGTCCAGACCCAAGCCGATCTCCAACCCCAATACAGGATCGGCAACCTCACAGATCGCGGCCACTCCCGAAAGGTATCCGGAAACGATCGCTTACCGATCAGATATGCTCGGGGTCTGTAAACAACAGGGTTACGGTCCCCATCCAACCTGCGGCAAGCGAGGCGCAGCCGCCAACTCGGTCGGTTGGCGTGGTCGAATTCCGTTGGTGACCCTTCCGGTCGACGCTCCCCGGACCTTCACACGGTGTATCCAAATTGCTGTATACCGATACACTTGAACGGCTATACGAGCGAGTCATGGCGTTCCACATCCCGAGACCGACGTGCTGGCCCGCTGGGTCGCCGCACTTAAGAGGATTGGTCTGACAGAGGCCGTCCATGCCGCGCTCAAGCATGAGCTTGAGCGCGAACACGCTAGACCGTCTCTGGTAGAGATCGGCGTCAGGTTCTGCCGTTATTGACTGATGTTCATCGACGCCTCGGCCCTGACGGCGCTGATGACCAACGATGATGCGCGCGAACTCCTGGCCGGGACCCGGCGCGGCTGAACGGTGTTGAACGGACTTTACTTGGCTGGCCGCGGTCCAGATTTGATCACGTTCAAGAACCTAAAATGCGGCGGGCTTGCTTCGGATGGTTAAGGCCAGGAGCGCCTCCGAAAGTCGTTTCTTCGCCCGCTCCACCCCGTTCTCGTCGATTGCCTCAACATCGAGGAACAAGTCGAGACCAGTCGCATGCTCGCTGATGACCTGAGGGCGCTGGGCGAGTTCACCCAGGAGGCCCTCGACTTCGTAGGGGACAACCTCCCGGCTGATCCCCTTCATGGCAATCGGGGCTAACGGACGCGCCCGGACAAGGTCGCGCACGAGCGCATAAGTCTCATAGCTGAGGCAGATGCCGCCGGGCTCGGCAATCGACTGCAGCCGGGCCGCCAAGTTCGCCTCGGCTCCAATGATCGTGTAGTCCATCCGATCATCGGAACCGAAGTTCCCAACGTTGCAATAACCCGTGTTGATGCCCATGCGAGCTCGGAAGGGCCGTTCAACTCCGCGGTCATGCCACACCCTGTTCAACTGCTCCAGCCGACGCTGCATGTCGACAGCCATGCGCAAGCAGGCTCTCGCGTCTTCCTCGACGCCTTGCGTCTCGGGGTCTCCGAAGAACACAAGAAGCGCGTCGCCGATGAACTTGTCGACGGTGCCGCCGTGTTTGAGCGCGATCGTCGACATCTCGGTGAAGTACTCGTTGAGGAGAAGCGTCAGGTCCTCGGGCTGGAGCCGTTCCACGATCGCGGTGAAATCCTTGACGTCGGAGAAAAAGATCGTGAGCTTCTTGCGCTCGGTCGCGATGGTGACGTCCTTCTGGCCGCTGAAGATGCTTTTGTAAATTTGAGGCGAAAGGTATTTGGCGATCTTCAATGAAATCGCGGCCAGGAAGTCGTTTGCCTCCGAAAGCTCCTTGTTGATGCCCTGAATCAACGCGGACTGTCGACGCTGCAGGAGAATGAACGTCAGGCCCGCCGCCGCCGCGAAACCGAAATATAGGAGCAGATACTTGAAGGTCAGGACGTTCGCAGCGATAGGCTGATTGACTGATATCTCCTGGATCCCTCGGACATCCCCTACCTTCCAGTCCGTCTTGGGGCTGTCCGGGTGTGAGTTATGGCAGGTCACGCACACTTGTCCCATTATGACAGGGGCCGCGGCGCGGACCTGCCGGTCAAACAGTGAGCCCGAGACTTCGATGATCGGCTCCTTCGGGTTGGCGCGCAAAGCCAAGATTGCATTCCGCTCGAAAACATCGAGCTGGTGGGGCGCGCGACCTTTGAAAGGCAGATCCGAGACGAACCGATATTTGACCGACCCGTCATGAGCGCTGATGCGCTTGCCGAGTTCGATCGAGAGGGTTGCTGGAATAGGGATCGCACCTGGCACGTCCCGATAGTTGTGCGTCGCAGTCACGGCGCCGTTAGCTTGCAGCACGCGTCCCACGACGTCGCTGCCGTAAAATCCGCGCATTTCGTCGATGATGCGGCTGATTTCGCTGGCTTGCCTGCGCAGCATCCGTTCCGACAGGTCTCGGAGGTCGAGCCAGGCTGCGACGGGCAGACCGATAAGCCCGATGACCACTGCCGCCACCAGGAGCGGTCCCATGGTGCGCTGCTGACGCGCAATCTGTTCACCCAGTCCAGCCATTGTGCAAGCCCCCGGCCGTCACAGTATCTGAACTATAGCTCATTCCCGGCACGGTACTAGAGTCAGTCTTGGCTCGATGAAAACACGTCAGCCCTGCAACGTCGGACCGACCTTGAGCGGTTGTTGCGAAGCCCTGACCCTCACAGCGGATTTCGCATTCTGGCGCTAGACGGACAGTGAATCAGTGAAAGGGATGTCGCAACGTCGGTTATGGCCCGGAATGCGCTCCGCGATAACCGCTCAGGGGTCAAAAATTCACCTCTGGCAAGGTTAAAACTTCTGCGGTCGGAGAGCGGGTAGGAAAAGAAAGCGTCCCGCAACGCGTATCCGCGCTTCGGCCGCACTATGGAAAGGGACCCTGCGGCGGGTGACGCGGTACTGCGCGCTGAAATTGTCGCCGGCAAGGACATGCTGAGCGCGGATGCCTTTGCCAAGCTGCTCGGCACGTCCCGGGTGGCGGTCAACGCCAAGCGGCAAAATGGGCAAGTGCTCGGGATCGATGGCGCCAAGCGCGGTTTCCGTTTTCCTGTCTGGCAACTCGACCAAGACGGTCGTCCCTTCGAAGCATTGCCGGCGCTCCATGCGATGTTGGGCAACAGCGCCTGGGCGGTCTATCGGTTTCTGGCGTCGCGCCATGGCGCCCTCGATGGCCGGACGGGCCTTCGAGCGCTTCAGCAAGGCGATGACGCCTCGGTGTTGGCCGTGGCGGAAGGCATGGCCAGGGGCGATTTCGACTGAATGCCCGGCCTTCCACCTCCAGCCGATTTCGGGCGTGCAAAGCTCGAAATCGAGACCATACCGCGGGGTCGGACGTTCGGTCGGATCTACTGGAGCACCTATCCTGATCCATTGGGGTACGGGAAGTCGCCGAGCCGGTTCAGCGATCCTCGACGCCGCGTTGACGCCAATCGGTTTGGCGTTCTTTACCTCGGTGACTCCCTGAAGGTGTGCTTCCTAGAGACCGTGCTCCGCGACCGCCGCGAAGGAATCCTTGACGATCTTCCAATAGAAGAGGTGGAACTGACCCGACGGCGCTACGCGGAGATTGCGACCACGACAGACCTACGCTTGGTCGACCTCAGAGGCGACGATGCCGTCAGGATGGGTGTGCCGACCGATGCAGAGCGAGCTTGCAAGCAATCCTGGCTTGGCTCCTTATGACGCAAAGCTTGTGGAGCGTGAGAGCGCGTCCCACGCGGCGACCTCGTCCCTCATGCCATCCAGCTTCTGATCGACCAGTCCCAGCGCGTCCTCGCCCAGGAACAAGCGCACCGGCGGATGTTCCGAATCTATCAACACGAGAAGCGCTTGCGCGGCTTTGGCCGGATCGCCCGGCTGATTGCCGCTCTTCGCCTGCCGTGCGGCGCGGATCGGGTCCATGACGATGTCATAATGGGCGATGCTGCGTGCAGCGCGGCCATTATCTACGACCGTCGGCCGATTATCGATTACTTACGCAGGATCGACGATGACCGTCTTCTCGGCATGATGGACCTGCGGTTCATGTCGAAGCCTTTCTTTTTCGTGCTTGCCCGCGACCAGGTTTAATTGCGCAAAACCAATGCGGCGTCCAGAACCACCCATCGTTAGGATTCTGATCACACTGAGGAACAACGGCTCGCTGTATTCGTTGGCCATCCGCGAGACAAGGAGAGCCAGATATGCCAAGCGAATGGAAACGGGATCGCAACAAGGACCATGCTGCCAACCTTTCAAAAACGACGGGCGTCGAGCCTAGGCACGAGCGCCAAAAAGCCCGTCCCGACGCCAATGATCTGACCGACCAGGAAGAGATGTGGGAGAGCTCCGAGACGGAAGAAACGGACGGGCGTGTCGCCGACGCGGGCGACGTCGGTGGCGGTCAGCCTTCGCCTTACGAACCGGAAGTGCAGGCGGATACGGTTGCAAAGCAGACAGAGCGTAACAAAGCGGACCGGTAGGGAGCCGAGATCGTAGCGGACTGAGCTTGCCGTGCTACGGCGCGCCTGCGACGGCGCCCACGATCGCCATGGCGAGCCAGTCAAGATCGATTTCGCCGTCCGCCACGAGTTTCTCATCGCCATGGAAATCCGCAGCTTCGAAGGGTTGGCTTCGGTTTGCCGTTCAAGCTCCGTGACGATCGCTTCGCGGACCTTTTCTTCCATCATCTGCCTTACTCCTGCTCCGCCCCGCTTGGCGGTACGGTTTTGTCCTCCGGCTGAGTTTCCTCCCCTCGATGAAACATGCCGTCACCACTTGGGTTCCCTGGCTTTTGACGTGATGCCTGCCGTTTCAAGTTTCAAGCGTTTTGGCGAGGAACGGAACGCGGAGCAGGCCGACCGTGTTTCGCTATAAGGCAGTAATGTTGGAGGTATGAAATGCCAGCCAAATCCAAGGCCCAGCAGATGGCGGCGGGCGCCGCCCTTGCGGCCAAGTGCGGTGAAAAGAAGAAGAACGAGTTGAAGGGTGCGTCCAAGTCGATGGTCAAGTCGATGAGTAAGAAGGAACTCCACGACATGGCATCGACCAAGCGCAAGGGCAAAGTCGAACATGCATCCAAATCGTGAGTAGATGGTCGAGCGCAGCCAATGCCAAGCACCAACTCGTCGATTTCGCCGTTACTCGCCCGCTCGACCCCGTTTGAAAGCAGCGCTACTTTACTTTGAAAGCAGTTGGACCGCTCAGACGCTGATCGCGATAAGCTTGAGCACGGACGCAACCCACTCTGGCTAATGCTTGGGCCGTACGGGCCTTCAGCATGAATTGAGGGGCTAAGTGGGAACCGTTCGGAAGGCTGTCCTAGTTGCGCTCCTTGCCTTCCCGCTTGGCCTGTTCAAGATCGTCATCCGATAGCAGGCGGACGTCGGGATCGACGGCGCTGCCGTCGGCAGGCGCAAATTGCAACTTTCCATGTAGGGCGTCGGTTTCTTTCGCCGGAAGTCGACGAACTCCTTGGCGTAATAGTCTCGTGCCTGCTCAACGTTTTTTTGCCGGTCACGATGTCGTGCATGAGATTGAGCGCTAGGAAATTAGCCTGCTCGTCATGGCAACGTGCAGAAACTTCGCCTGCCGTGCGTTCGGCTATCACGCTGCCATCGAACTCGGCGAGTTGGGTGAACTTGTCGGGCGGGACCTTGCAGTCGATGACGGATTCGAAGGAGTCGTTATGGGGCGCCGGAAAATTGTGCTCGTAGAACGCCTTTGACGCGACTATCCGCTTCCATGGGCCCGGCTTGTGCCAAGTCAGCTGAGAGTCTGTGACCTCATCGGGTTCGCCATACTGGTTGATGACCAACTGCCCGGCCTCACGAGACTCTTCGGGCCAGCTCTCGATCTGTCGTACTGCTTGCTTCTGTGGCATGAACTATCTCCATTCGACGATACGTGCCAACCGCGACCACCCGAATTGGTTCCCTGGTGGTTCCGGGTCCCCTTGCTTGCTTTGTCGCCCTGCTCGCCGTCCGCGCACCCGACAGACCGAACGTGCCGACAGCTTCAGCGAAGCTCTGCTGTTATCCGATTTCCCGAGTTACGCCGCCGCGGTGCGGCGCAGGACCGATGCGATCATCCCGTGCTTCCGATGCGACAGCGTCCAGGAGCAGGGTAACCTCGACATTGACGCTGGTAATGGCTTGCGAGTGAAGGGGCTGATTGGCCCAATCGGCGATGGAGACTACCAATGGGTAGTCCTGAACCGGCACCTCATGGATCTTGATCGACGTCCCCGTACGATCCAACAGCAGAAGCAGAGGAGTCATCCCCCCGTCCGATTTGCTCGCGATCGCGACAACTCGCTGAACATCCGCATGGCTGTCAACGCGAACATTGAAGAGTATTCGGCCTCCAGATTTTTCGGCGCAGTCGCCTGCTACGGAATCGAAGCTGGCCGCAGGAAAATCTGCAGCTTGGACAATCATCTCGATCAAAACCGTTTCAAGTTGTGGCGTGCTACCCATCCAGCAATGTAGTCGGGAGACTCCCGCATAAATCAAGCAGGCGCCGTGGCGTATTCCCGGATCATCGGCACAGGCGGTCGGGAATGAGTTTTCGTGTGGTTACGGGAAGCATTCGAAGCAGGCGAGATTCTACAACTTGTCTTGGACCCTGAACTCACTTTGGTGTTGGCGCAGGCCCGGGGATCGGATAACTGGCTCGCGCGAAGACCCCCGTATCCCTCTCGACTCTATAGAGCGCGACTCGATCCGCCTTTCGTCCCAAAACCCCGGGTCGGTCGTTCTGACGTAGACCGGGGGGTTGAACCAATGAAGAGCTAAGCGGCTATTCGCGAAGGTCGAACGCGACGAACAGGCCAAAGTCTGGGGCAACATCGACAATAAGCTCCACCAGCTTGGAGTGGCCCCTCGGGCCGGACAGGATGGTTCTGGCAATTGCCCCCTTTTTGTAGCGTAGCGCGGCGGTCAGCGTTTGCTCGGGCGGAGTTGGTCAGGGTTGCGCAGCCCGGGCGAGCGCGGATCGCGCTTGGCAGCTGATGGGGATGATCAGGCGCGCTTCTTGAAGCGCCAGGACTCGTTTCCGGTCTCGATGATCTCGCAATGATCGGTGAGACGGTCGAGGAGCGCTGTCGTCATCTTGGCGTCGCCGAAGAGGGCGGGCCATTCTCCGAACGCCAGGTTGGTGGTCACGATGGTCGAGGTCCGTTCGTAGAGCCTGCTGATCAGGTGGTGGAAGAGCAATTGCCCGCCGGCTAACGCGAACGGGAGATAGCCGAGTTCATCGAGCACGACGACGTCAAGCCGGGCGAGGTAATCGGCGATACGGCCCCGCTTGCCGTCGCGATGCTCGGTCTCGAGCCGGTTGACGAGATCGACGGCGTTGAAGAAGCGGTCACGTAAGCCGTAACGAATCAGGGCCCGGCAAGGCGATTGCCAGGGCGACTTGCCGGTTCCGGTGCCGCCGATGAGCACGGCGGCAACGTCACCAGAAGGTGCGGGCCAATGGCGCCTCTACAAGGGGGCCGACGACGCAGTAGGCGCTACCCAGATCGCTGCTTACAACATGACGCAGAAGGAAAATGCCAACGTCCGGCCTGGACCGCCCGCAGGCCTTTGTTGCGCCAGCGCAACATGATCAGCATCACAAAGGCAAGGTTTCGGGTACTGAACGTCAGGCAGCAACAGGTCATTTCTCTTTGCCATCTGACCTAGCCAAAGAAACCAAGGGAGCAGCCAACTCGGATCGATATGTTATCCGGCTGCACCGGCCCACCGTGTCATGCCAGTCGGTCGCGTCGCCGTTTTGCGCGATCCTGAGTGAGCGAATGCGAGTTCCTGACGGATCATTTTGAAAATGAGGGCTTTATGTACCCTGAAGCACTGATGATTCCGCGGGCGATTATGCACGAAGAGCTGCTTTCGCCAATAGGCCGGCCGACAACGGCTGAGCGCGCTGTTCAGCTAGCCCGGCCGCGCATGCGATAGGACGGCTTCCAGAAGCAGGGTAACCTCGACATTGACGCCGGTGGTGGCTTGCGAGTGAAGGGGTTGATTGGCCCAACGCGCAATGGAGACTAGCAATGGGAAATCCTCAATCGATACCTCATGGATCCTGATTATGCTGTTCGCAGCGGGGTCGCTATAGGCCGGTAACGTCATCAGGTGGAGCTTGT
>NZ_JAMYLR010000039.1:0-53074 GCF_040318155.1 Mesorhizobium sp. M1307
GCTGAGGGAGGGCGGCTACCCTCTCTCAGCGTTCCTTTCTGACCCATTCGGCAGCGAAAGTCATAAGACAAGCAATTCCAGGAAAGTGTGTAGCGGCTTTCCTGGGAAAAGCGCGTAGCGCTTTCCCTAGGGAATTGCGCCAGAATAAGAGGAGAGGGGCATGGAATTCATCACCACACGCGACGAGTTGAGGACGATCTACAAGACGCCTCGGCCGACTGACGGCTCGATCCGCAAGGAACTGAAGGCATTGGACGGCCACTGCCGTTCCTTCATCGGCAAGAGCCCTTTCGTGCTGATCGGCTCGTCCGACGGCGCCGGCAATGCCGATGTGACGCCCAAGGGCGACAGGCCGGGCTTCGTAACAGTGCTCGACGAGAAGACCATCGCCATCCCCGACCGGCCCGGCAACAACCGGCTCGACACGCTGGAGAACATCCTTCTCAATCCCTCGGTCGGGCTGCTCTTCCTCATTCCCGGCATGAACGAGACGCTGCGTGTCAACGGCGATGCCCGCATCACCGTCGATGCGGTATTGCGCGAGCGGCTGGCGGTCGACGGCAAGGCACCGCAAAGCGTCGTCGTGGTGACGGTCAAGGCCGCCTATATGCATTACGCCAAGGCCTTCATGCGCTCCGAACTGTGGAAGCCGGAGAGCTGGTACGACCGCGCGACGCTGCCGACGCTCGGCCAGATCCTGCGCGACCAGCTGGCGCTCGCCGATTCGGCCGAGGCGACCGACCGCTGGCTGGACGAGGAATACAGGGAGACCATGTGGTAGCGTGATCGGCAACGAATCGCCCAAGCCGGTCTCCATTCCTTTGCTGAACATCCTCGCCATCTCCGGCAGCCTGCGCGCCGCCTCGACCAATTCGGCCCTGGTCGCGGCACTCGCGCAAAACGCGCCGCCGGACTGTCACGTCTCCGTCTACGATGGGCTTGGCCGGCTGCCGATTTTCAACCCCGACGACGAAGGCGAGCGGACGCCGCCGCAAGCAGCAGTGCTGATCGATGCGGTCACCGCCGCTGACGGCGTCATCGTCTCCTGCCCGGAATATGCCCACGGTGTGCCAGGCGGCCTGAAGAACGCGCTTGACTGGCTGGTGTCGCGCGATGCCGCCGTCGGCAAGCCGGCCACGCTGGTCCACGCCTCGCCGCGCTCGCTGTTTGCCCGCGCCGCACTGGCCGAGGTCATGCGGACAATGTCTTTCGCGCTCTATGAGGAAGCAGCGCTCGAAATCGCGCTGCTCGGCAAGAGGCCGCCGGAGGTGGAGGAAATCTTATCGCAGCCGGAAAACCGGCTGACGATGCGCCGCGCCGTTTCGGCCTTCGCGGGCTTCATCCGCTCGCGGTGAACGCCGGGCCGTGCTTTCGTCATCCAAGGGTCTCCGCGACGGAGCTTCGCTCCTGCTCCGCCCTGGGATGACGACGCTAGGAGCTGCGGCCAATCTGTGCCGGGAACTATCCCTTGCCCCTCCGCGTCTCGACGTCGGTCTGGCCGACGAACCAGTCGCGGGCATTGACCTCCTCGAAGACCACCCAGACATCATTGCTGGTCAGGCCGGTGGCGCCGGTGATGGCCGCCGTCACCTGGGCGGCAATCGCGGCCTTTTTGCCGGCCGGGTCATCGGCAATCACCTCCTTGACCAGACGGATATTCACGAATGGCATGGTTCCCTCCCTTGCATATGCTTGGCGGCCGCTCAGTAGGTTTTGGCGCCGTTGACCATGAGCCGGACCATGTAGAGCGAGGTCGTGCCGGCGATGTAGAGGCAGTTCAGCTTGTTGCCGCCGAACACGCAATTAGCAACGACTTCCGGTACTTTGACCTTGCCGATCAGCGTCCCGTCCGGATCGTAGCAGTGGATGCCGTCGGCGGCACTGGCCCAGATGCGGCCGTCCGCATCCAGCCTGAAACCGTCGAACAGGCCGGCGGTGCAGTCGGCAAAGACCTTTTCGCCTGAGACCGTCTTGCCGCCCTGGTCGACATTGAACACCCGGATGTGCGCCGGGTTTTGCGCACCATGCGTGCGGCCAGTGTCGGCGACATAGAGCTTGCTCTCGTCAACCGAGAAGGCGAGCCCGTTGGGCCTGACCATGTCGGTGATCACGGCCTCGGTCTCGCCGGTGCCGGGATCGACCCGGTAGACATGGCAGGCGCCGATCTCGCTTTCGGCCTTGTCGCCCTCGTAATCGGTATCGATGCCGTAGCTCGGGTCGGTGAACCAGATCGAGCCGTCGGACTTGACCACGGCGTCATTGGGCGAGTTCAGCCGCTTGCCGCGCCATTTGTCGGCGATGGTGACTACCGACCCGTCATGCTCGGTGCGGCTGACGCGGCGGCCGGAATGCTCGCAAGTAACCAGCCGGCCTTGCCGGTCGACGGTGTTGCCGTTGGAATTGCCGGACGGCTGACGGAACACGCTGACGCTGCCGTCGGTCTCGTCGTAACGCAGCATGCGATTGTTCGGGATGTCGGACCAGACCACATAGCGCCCGGCCGCGAACCAGGCCGGTCCTTCCGCCCATCGGCAGCCGGTAAACAGCCTGTCGACCTGTGCATTGCCGTTGAACAGCCGCGAAAAGCGCGGATCGAGAACTTCGTAGAATTCGCTGGCCATGGTTCCTCCCGGTAGCGGTCGCTTGGCAAGGCGCGATCAAGCCAGCCCACGATCGATATGGCAAGATCGATGATGCGTCAGAAGCATTATGGAAGCGAATGCTGGCCCGGACGGCAGGTCACATCCCGTTAACCGGCTATGCGCCCAGCGCAATGGTGCATTGCAACATCTTATTTTTGCAACGCACCATAACTATGTCATGCTCCGTATCGATCAAGGGAGGAACAACTGGTCGCGAAACGCGGCGCAAAAAGGAAACTCGCTATGATCATCGACAGCCTCATGAGCCGCGCTCGCGCCAGCATCGCCAAGCGCCGGCATTACAACCGCCTCGTCGCCGAAATCGACAGCTTCAGCAGCCGTGACCTCGCCGACATGCGCGCCGACCGCAGCGAAATGCTCTACCAGGTCCACAAGCAGATCTACGGCTGAGTCTTCGGTCGACCTATCACGTTCGTCATCCTTGGGCGTAGCGACGCAAAGCGGAGAAAAGACCCTAGCATGACGAAACGGCGGGCCATCAGCCCGGCATGGCCAGCGCCTTCTCGATTTCGGGTAACAGCAGCGTCCGCGCCGAGTCCGGCGTCAGCGGCCCTACATGCTTATAGGCGATCTTGCCATCCTTGCCGATGACGAAGGTCTCCGGCACGCCGTAGACACCCCAGTCGATCGCCGTGCGTCCGGCCTGGTCGACGCCGATCGCCTGGAATGGGTTGCCGAGATCGCCAAGGAACCGACGGGCGTTTTCCGGCTGGTCCTTGTAGTTCAGCGCGGCCATGACGAAACGTCTGTCCTGCGACAGCGCCAGCAGCACCGGATGCTCTTCGCGGCACGGCGCGCACCAGGACGCGAAGACATTGACCAGCGTCACCTTGCCGGCGAACTGTTTTGAATCAAGGCCCGGCAAATTGGTGCCTTCGAGCGCCGGCAAGTTGGTCTGCGGCGCCGGCAGGCCGATCAGCGCCGACGGCACTTCCGACACGTCGCGCCCGGACAAAAGCTGCGCCAGGAACAATCCCGCCAGCCCGAGAAAGACCAGCAGCGGCAGCAGCACGATCAGGCGGCGGCGCGCCGGTGTTTGGGTTTCCGTGCTCATGATTTTACTGCCTTATCGGAGCGCCGGCGCACGCCGGATGCCTCCAGCTCGGCAAGCTCTCGCTTGCGGCCGCGCTGGTCGAGCAGAATCCAGCCGATCAGCCCGCCCAGCACCACGGCCGTGATCGCATAGGCGGCGGTGACATAAAGCGCATGTACGCTCATGCTTTTCGCTCCGCGGCGCTTTCCAACCGGTCCGTCTCACGCCGTTCCAACATGTCTTCTCTTAACGCTGCGCCATCGGCTCCGCAATTGTTCGCCGCGCCGCAGGCATGAGCTGAAGCCAACGCATCAATCCGTTCCGTGCCGTAGCGCCAGCGCCGCCGCCACAGGGCCGAGCACGGCAAGAAACAAGGTCAGCGCGGCAAGAATGAGGAAGGGCTGCAGGAATGGATCGGGGTCCGCCACCGCGCCATAGCTTGCCGATACGCCGAAGATCAGCACGGGAATGGTCAGCGGCAGCACGAGCACCGAGATCAGCAGCCCGCCACGCGGCAACGCCACTGCCACCGCTGCACCGGCAGCACCGATGAAGGTGATCGCCGGCGTGCCTACCAGAAGCGTCAACGCCGTGGCGCCGATGCCGGCCGGCTCCATGTTCATGAACAGGCCGAGCAAGGGAGCGGCGATGACCAGCGGCAGCACGCTTCCCGCCCAATGCGCCAGGCATTTCGTCAGAACGGTCAAGGCCAGCATGTGCCGGTCGTTGCCAAGCACCAGAAGATCGAGCGAGCCGTCCTCGCGGTCGGCCTGGAACAGCCGGTCGAGGCCGAGCAGGCAGGCCAGCAAGGCGGCGATCCACAGGATCGCCGGGCCGATGCGGGCCAGCAGCTTCAGCTCGGGACCGACGCCGAAGGGGATGGTCGCGATAACGGCGAGAAAGAAAATCACGCCGGTAAGCGCCCCGCCGCCGGCGCGGATACTCAGGCGGATGTCGCGCAGGAAGAGGGCTAGCATGATGTGAGATGCTTTCGCCTGTGAAGGAATGCCAACATCAGCCGGTCATCCTCAATTCCTTTCCCTCGATCCCCAGCGGCAAATGCGTCGCCGCAACCACGATCCCCCCACTCTCGAGGTGCTTCCCCATCAATTCGCCGAATCTCTCCTCCGAAGCATTGTCCAGTCCTGCCGTCGGCTCATCGAGCAGCCACAATGGCCGGTGGCTTACCAGCAGTTTTGCAATCGCCGCGCGGCGGCGTTGCCCGGTCGAGAGATAGCCGAACGGCAGATGGCCGATGCCGCCCAGCCCGACGGTTTCCAGCGCCTCTTCAACACCCGCGGAACCGGCGCCCGAAAAATCGCGCCAGAAGCACAGGTTTTCCGTAACGCTCAGCGCCGTCTTCATCGCGTTGAGGTGGCCGAGATAGTGACACGCCGAGGCGGCCGACGGAAAGTCTTCGCCACCACCTTCGAACCGCACACGGCCTGCCGCCACCGGCAACAGCCCGGCGACGATCCTGAGCAGCGTCGATTTGCCGGCGCCGTTCGGCCCGGTGACGACCAGCGCCTGGCCATCCCCCAGCGCGAATTCGATGCCGGAAAATACCGTCTCGCCGCCGCGTTCGCCGCCAAGATTTTCGGCGATCAGCCGCATCCGTTCCCCTTCGCCGAAAGTTCAGGCGCGGCTTCGGTGCGCCGCAGCAAAAATGGCAATTCCGTGTCTAGAACTATTCCAGAAAATTCTCTATATCCGCATCATCCGTGCCAGCGGTCGGCACGGGAACCGAATTTGCGCCGAACCAGCGCGCGTGCCGCCTTGAACGGCCCGGACGCTTGGGAACGGATAGCGGAAATGGCCGTACCCGCACCTTTGCGCGTGATTTGCATGCCCACTGGCGTCCGTTCCCTTCCGGCAACCGACAGTTAGGGATCGCACGTGTCCAAATCACTCGACAGCTTCAATTGCCGCCGCACGCTGACCGCCAGCGGCACCGAGTACATCTACTATGACCTTGTCGAGGCCGAAAAGAACGGCCTCACCGGTATTGCCCAATTGCCCTATTCGATGAAGGTGCTGCTGGAGAATCTGCTGCGCAACGAGGACGGCCGTTCCGTTACCAAGGAGAGCATCCAGGCGGTCGCCGGCTGGCTGACTGACCGGGGCACCGCCGGCGTCGAGATCGCCTATCGCCCGGCTCGCGTGCTGATGCAGGATTTCACCGGCGTTCCAGCCGTGGTCGACCTTGCCGCCATGCGCGACGCCATGGCCTCGCTCGGCGGCGACCCGCAAAAGATCAATCCGCTGGTGCCGGTCGATCTGGTCATCGACCACTCGGTCATCGTCGACGAATTCGGCACGCCACTGGCTTTCGCCCGCAATGTCGAGCTTGAATATGAGCGCAACGAGGAACGCTACAAATTCCTGAAATGGGGCCAGCAGGCGTTCCGCAATTTCCGCGTCGTGCCGCCCGGCACTGGCATCTGCCATCAGGTCAATCTCGAATATCTCGGTCAGGTCGTGTGGACCAACAGCGAAGACGGCGAGACCACCGCCTATCCCGACACCTGCGTCGGCACCGATTCACATACCACGATGATCAACGGCCTCGGCGTTCTCGGCTGGGGCGTCGGCGGCATCGAGGCGGAGGCCGCGATGCTTGGCCAGCCGGTCTCCATGCTGCTGCCTGAAGTCATCGGCTTCCGGCTCACCGGCAGGCTGAGGGAAGGCGTCACCGCCACCGACCTGGTGCTCACCGTCACCCAGATGCTGCGCAAGAAGGGCGTCGTCGGCAAGTTCGTCGAATTCTTCGGGCCGGGCCTGTCCAACATGACGCTGGCCGACCGCGCCACCATCGGCAACATGGCGCCGGAATATGGCGCCACCTGCGGCTTCTTCCCGGTCGACAGCGAAACCATCCGCTATCTCACAATGTCCGGTCGCGACGAAAGCCGCATCGCCCTGGTCGAGGCTTATTCTAAGGCGCAAGGCTTGTGGCGCGATGCCGGCTCGGCCGATCCGGTCTTCACCGACCTGCTGGAGCTCGATCTCGGCAGTGTCGTCCCGTCGATGGCCGGCCCGAAGCGGCCGGAAGGCCGGGTCGCACTTGAAGACATTCCGGCCGGCTTCGCCAAGGCCATGGAGTCCGAATACAAGAAGGCCGCCGAAATCGACAAGCGCTATGCCGTCGAGGGCACGAACTACGATCTTGGCCATGGCGATGTGGTCATCGCCGCCATCACCTCCTGCACCAACACCTCGAACCCGAGCGTGCTGATCGGCGCCGGGCTGTTGGCGCGCAATGCCAACCGGCTCGGCCTCAAGCAGAAGCCGTGGGTCAAGACCTCATTGGCGCCGGGCAGCCAGGTCGTCGCCGAATATCTCGAGAAATCCGGCCTGCAGAAGGAGCTCGACCAGATCGGCTTCAACCTGGTCGGCTTCGGCTGCACCACCTGCATCGGCAATTCCGGCCCGTTGCCGGCGCCGATCTCCAAGACCATCAACGATAAGGGCTTGATTGCTGCGGCAGTTTTGTCCGGCAACCGCAATTTCGAAGGCCGCGTCTCGCCCGACGTGCAGGCGAACTATCTCGCCTCGCCGCCGCTGGTCGTCGCCCACGCGCTGGCCGGGACGGTGACCAAAGATCTGACCACCGAGCCGCTCGGCGACGATCGCAACGGCAGTCCGATCTATCTCAAAGACATCTGGCCAAGTTCGGTCGAGATCCAAGAATTCATCGAGAAGAACGTCACGCGCGAATTGTTCGCCCGCAAATATGCCGACGTCTTCAAGGGCGACGAGTACTGGCAGAACGTCAAGGCGCCGGAAGGCCAGACCTATGCCTGGGACGACAATTCGACCTATGTGCAGAACCCGCCCTATTTCGCCGGCATGAAGTCAGGCTTCGGCAAGATCGGCGATATCAAGGGCGCGCGTGTGCTCGGTCTGTTCGGCGACAAGATCACCACCGACCACATTTCGCCGGCCGGTTCGATCAAGGCGGCCTCGCCGGCCGGCAAGTATCTCACCGACCACGGCGTCGGCGTCGCCGATTTCAACCAGTACGGCACGCGCCGCGGCAATCATGAGGTGATGATGCGCGGCACCTTCGCCAATATCCGCATCCGCAACCATATGCTGGGCGAGAACGGCCGCGAGGGCGGCTACACCATCCATTACCCCTCGAAAGAAGAGGAATCGATCTACGACGCCGCGATGCGCTACAAGAAGGAAGGCGTGCCGCTGGTCATCTTCGCCGGCGTCGAATATGGCAACGGCTCGTCGCGTGACTGGGCGGCCAAGGGCACCAATTTGCTGGGCGTCCGCGCGGTCATCGCCCAGTCCTTCGAGCGCATCCACCGCTCCAATTTGGTCGGCATGGGCGTGATCCCCTTCGTCTTCGAGGAAGGCACCTCATGGGCCTCGCTCAACCTCAAGGGCGACGAACTGGTCGAGATCGACGGACTGAGCAACATCAAGCCGCGGCAGAAGATGATCGCCAGGATCACCTACGGCGACGGCAGCGTCAAAGAGGTTCCGATCATCTGCCGCATCGATACGCTGGACGAGCTCGACTACTTCAAGAATGGGGGCATCCTGCAATACGTGCTGCGCGATCTGGCCGCTTAAGGGAGTAGGGCAATAAGGGAGTAGGGCAGTAGGGTGAAGCAAAGAGAAGCGACTTATTCCCCTACTGCCCTACTGCCCTGTCTTGGCTTGCCAAACCGCGCTGTCGCCGCCAGCAGCACGCCGAGCATCAGCCCGTTGAATATGTGCCACAGGAAATGCGTGCCGAGCGGAAAGCCGCCGCAGACCAGCGGATCGATCATCCTGCAGATGACCGACACGACGAAGATCGCCGAACCCGCCAGATTGTACCAGCCGGCGCGATTGCCGCTGGCCGCCACCCAGGCGCCGAAGAAGGCGAGCGCCAGAAACGGAGGCAGATAGCCGGTCGTCCCGTTCGACGCCTGGCGCAGCCAGTCGGGCACGGCAAAGGTCACCAGCCCGGCAACGGCGTAAAAGGCGACGAAGATGGCGATCGCCCTGCCCCATTTCATGCCGAGAAAACGTCGCAGGTTGAACAGCGTGTAGGCCAGCGTGAATCCTGCAATGGGCAGCACGTCGGCCAGGATCATTGCCCTTGTGGCAAAGGTATGGAACAGCGACGAGCCGATGCCGATCGCCACCACCCACCAGGCCAGCACTTCGGCGAAGGTGCCGGTGCCGCGCTTGCGCACCTGCCAGACACCCCATAGCCCGGCGGCAAAAAAAGCCAGATTGCTCAGCGCATTGAGCGGTTCGGCCCAGAATTCCGGCCCCGTCCGTTCGCAATAGAGGTCGACCGGCGCCAGGAGAGATTGCCACATGCTGATTGCCGCCCGAATCGCTTCCATCGTGAAGTGCAAGTCCACCTATTGCGCCCTTGCCAGCGGTTGCAACGGCAAAATTTCACCGCAACGTGACTTCCCGTTGACTGCCGCTTCTGCCACATATTTCGACAACCAGAACAAAGCCGGCGTCACCGGCGGGATCGGAACGGCCATGCCATCTCGAAGACCATTGCGGCTTGCGGCCCTTGCGCTGGCCCTCTCGGCGTTTGCCGGCAGGGCCCTTGCCGAGCCAACCGACAAGCCATTAGGCGTCGTCGAGCTCTTCACCAGCCAGGGATGCAACTCCTGTCCGCCGGCCGACGAATTCTTCGCCGAGCTTGCCGCCAAGGAGGACATCGTCGCGCTCGCCTATCATGTCGATTATTGGGATTACCTCGGCTGGCAGGACACGCTGAGCCGCAAGGAAAATACCGAGCGGCAATACGAGTATATGCGCGCCTTCGGCAGTCGTTCCGTCTACACCCCGCAAGCCGTCATAAACGGCCGCAGCCATGTCAACGGCGCCAGCCGCGAGGAAGTCGACGGCGCGCTGGCCCGCATGGAGAGGGTCGGCGAAGGCATGCGCGTCGGCATCAAGGTCAGCCGGACCAGCGATCGCGTCATGATCGATGCCGGCGACGCCGTTAGCGGCCCCACCGACGCGCATGTCGTCATCGTCTATTTCAACCCGCCACAGACGATAAAGATCGGCAAGGGCGAAAACAGCGGCCGCAGCATGACCTACTGGAACGCCGTCTCCACCATCCAGACCGCCGGCATGTGGCACGGCAAGGCGCAGCGCTACGAACTGCCGATGAGCGAGATCGCCAAGAAGGGCGGCTGCGCCGTGCTGCTGCAGTCGGTCGGCAAGGACGGCATGCCCGGTCCGATCCTGGGTGCAGCCTTTATCCGCAAGCCTTAAGCGGGGACCTCTCCTTCTCCCCTTGTGGGAGAAGGTGGATCGGCGCGCAGCGCCGAGACGGTTGAGGGGTGCTGGAAGAATTGAGGCGGCGGCGATTTCAAGGAAATTGCCAAGCTGGAACACCCCTCATCCGTCGCCTTCGGCGACACCTTCTCCCACAAGGGGAGAAGGGAGAACCGCGCTCAACCTTCTGATGGCAGCCAATCCGGACGGATCGCACCGCCACGGCTCCGGCCAATAAAAAACCGGCGTCAGCTTGCTTCTGACGCCGGTCATTTAGGTTTTGGGATCGTCGCACCCGATCTTTCCAAGGAAAAACCGAGGTTGGTTCGATCCGACGCAGACCCGTGGGCGGGGGGCTTGGGGTTTACGAGCCGGTGCCGGACCGAACCGTCTCAGGCAACACCGGTAAATTCGTCGGACATTGGGGCATGAGCACGGATAAAAAAAGGCAGGATTGTGGCGAAGCATCACCAATTCCAACAGGCGTTTCGCAAACGTGACTGGACGCTGGAGAAACCGCGCGGTGCTGGCCTTGCCCGGCCGGGCCTTGCAATTCGGCAACGAAAGCGCCAACTTTGGTCGGCGTACGATTCATTGCGAGGATCCAGGCATGACTGATCGCAGCAGCGGGACGGAGGATGGGGACGCATCCGCAATATTGATCCCGCTGCATGAGGCAAGACGCGAACGCCTCGACCAGCCGGTGCGGTTCGACCGGCGCGAACTGGACCAGATCCTCAGGCTCTACGGCCGTATGGTTGCCGCCAACGAGTGGCGCGACTATGCCATCGACCATCTCGCCGACCGCGCCGTTTTTTCCGTCTTCCGCCGCACCAGCGAAGTGCCGCTTTTCCAGATCGTCAAGGATCCGAAGCTGGCGCGCCGGCAAGGCGCGTTCGCCGTCATCGCCGCCGGCGGGCGCATCCTCAAGCGCGGCCAGGAACTCGGCCGGGTGCTTGGCGTGTTCGACCGAACACTGAAGCTGGTCGAGGCGTAACCCTTTATTTTTGCTGGCGGAACTTCCGCTCGGGCAGCGATTGCGGATCAGGCGGGATGGACGCCCCGCCATTGATCGGCAGTTGCATGAACACCGTGTCCAGCCAGCGTCCGTGCTTGTAGCCTGAGCCTTCCAGGCGGCCGGAATGACGAAAGCCGAGCTTCTCGTGCAGCCGTACCGAGGCGCTGTCGGGCCGGCCGTCGCCGATCACCGCGATGATCTGGCGAAAACCCGCCGCCTTGGCCGCCTCGATCAGCCCTTGCATCAAGAGCAGCCCGACGCCTTGCCCTTTGGCCTCGGGCGCGACATAGACGGAATCCTCAACGACGAAGCGGTACGCCGGGCGCGGCCGGAACGCTCCGGCATAGGCATAGCCGAGCACGGCGCCGGCCTTTTCTGCAACGAGATAGGGAAAGCCGCCCGCCATCAGGTTGTCGAAGCGCACGCCCATCTCGGTGCGGCTTGGTGGCTCGAGTTCATAGCTCGCCGTGCCATTCGTTACCGCGTCGGCATAGATTTCCGTGATCCGGTCGAGATCGGCCGACGTCGCGGCCCGCAAGGTGATGCTGCTCATAATTTAGGCACGTCGTTCATCTGCCCTATATCACAGCAAAAGCCGGCACAAAAGAAAAGGGCGGCCATTGGGCCGCCCTTTCCAAACTCGCTGGTCCAGGAAAACCGTATTTAGCGACGGTCGCCCATGAACTGCAGCAGAAACATAAACAGGTTGATGAAGTCGAGATAGAGCCTCAATGCGCCCATAATCGCCTTGCGGCCGGCGACATCAGTCTCGTCGCCCTCGAAGTACATCTCCTTGATGTTCTGCGTGTCATAGGCGGTGAGGCCCGCGAAGATCAGCACGCCGATCGCCGAAACGGCGAAGGAAAGCGCCGACGACTGCAGGAAGACGTTGATCACCATCGCGATGATCAGGCCGACCAGGCCCATGACCAGGAACGAACCGAACGCCGAGAGATCGCGCTTGGTCGTGTAGCCGTAGAGCGACAGCCCGCCAAAGGCGGCGGCGGTGGCGAAGAAGGTCTGCGAGATGCTGGCGGTGGTGTAGACCAGGAAGATCGACGACAGCGACAGGCCGACGAGGCCGGCGTAGACCCAGAATGTCGTCTGCGCGGCCGAAACGCTCATCGACTGGACGCGGAACGACAGGAACATCACCGCTGCCAGCGGGGCGAAGATCACCAGCCATTTCAGCGGCGAGCCGAAGATCGCGTAGCCGAACGAGGTCAGCATCTCGCCGCTTGGCAACGTCGCGACGGCCGAGGCGGGATCGCTGGTGGTGGCCAGCATGATTGTGCCGACCGCGGCAAGGCCGGTGATGAGGAGGCCAAGCCCCATCAGATTGTAGACCTTAATCATATAGGCCCGCAGGCCCTGGTCGATGGCAGCATCGACGCCGGCGCCGGGCACGGCGCGCGTCTGATAATTGCGAACGGGATCAGCCATGGAAATCCTCATATTGCTTCTGCCCCGTCCGGTGTCAGGTCCTTTTGAACCCAGGCGCCGCTGGCGGGGCTCCAGCATGCCTGCGCCGAAATATGATGGTTCTTGGCGTAAAGGACAAGACCGTAACCAAACGTAATGCTCCGTGAAGTGCCGGAGATACGGTTTTATTGGCCTTCCCGCCCGGAACATTACCGAGATTTAATCGCACCCGGCTCTGGCTCAAAGATTCCGCAGCACCGGCGCCGCCTTGTGGCCCAGCACCCGCCACGTGCCGGCAAGGCCTATGCCGACCGTGACCACCAGCGAAAAGCCGATGGTCGCCACCGCCACCTCCGGCATGAAGTGCGATGGCAGCGTCATGATGCGCGCGACGACGAACCACGCCGCCACACCGCCCGCTGCCAGCGCGAAGATCGCAGTGGCAAGGCCGATCAGCATGTATTCCAGCGAAAACGCGGCGATCAGCGTTTTCCTGGTCGCACCCAGGGTCTTCAGCACCACCGCGTCGTGAATGCGAGCCCGGTTGCCGGCGGCGAGCGCCCCGGCCAGCACCAGCACCGAGGCGATCAACGCCACGCCCGCTGCTGCCCTGATTGCTGTGCCGAGCTGCGCCACCAGCCGGTTGACGATTTCGAGTGCGTCCTTGACCCTGACCGTCGTCACCGCGGGAAAGGCACGCGTGACGGCGTTGAGAAGATGCGCATCGTCGGCTGCCGACGCATTCGTCTCGGTCAGCGTCGCCAACCAGCCATGCGGCGCACCGGCGAATGTGTTGGGCGAGAACACCATGACGAAATTGATGCCCATGGTTTCCCATTCGACCTGGCGGAAATTGGCGATCTTGGCCGTGATGTTGCGGCCGAGCACGTTGACGGTGATGGTGTCGCCGAGCTTCAGCCCGATCTCTTTGCCTTCCTCGGCGGAAAACGAGACCAGCGGCTCGCCGGCATAGTTCTCCGGCCACCAGCTGCCCTCGGTCAGCGTCGCATTCTCCGGCAGCTTTGCGTCATAGGTCAGGCCGCGATCGCCGCGCAGTACCCAGGCGCCTTCGGCCGGAACCTTGACCTTGTCGACATCGACGCCGTTGAGCGCCATCACCCGGCCGCGCAGCATCGGCACCTTGATCAGCCTGCCTTGCGGTGCCTCTTTGCCGACCAGCGCGGTGAAGGCATCGACGTCACCGCTCTGGATATCGACGTAGAAGAAGTTCGGTGCCCTTTCCGGCAGGCTGCCCGAGATCTGCCGCCTGAGATTGCCGTCGATCAGCGCCAGCGTCACCAGCAGCGTCAGCCCGAGTCCCAACGACAGCACCACGGACGGCGTCAAGGCGCCAGGCCGATGGATGTTGCCGATGGCGAGCCTGAGCGCGGTCGAGCGCACGCGCGGGCTTTTCTTCGCCGCCCACTGCACCAGCGAGCCGACCACACGCAGCACCAGGAACGAAAAGATCGTGGCGCCAACGAAGATCGAGGCAATACGGCGGTCGCCGGAAAACAGAATCGCCAGTACCGCGAGCAGCAGCGCGATGCCCAATGCCGCGGCGATATAGAGCGGGCGGGGAAAACCGCGGCCCTCGAAACCCATTTCGCGAAACAGCGCCGTTGCCGGCACGTCGCGGGCGCGGCCGAGCGGCAGCAAGGCGAAAGCCAGCGTCACCAGTAGCCCGAACAGCGCTGCCATGCCGAGGGCGCCGGGATAGAACCCACCTTCCGCCGGCACTGGAATGACCGATTGGAGTGCCGCGCTGGCCGCGAACGGCATCAGCGCGCCAAGTACAAGGCCTAGCGTGATGCCGAGGGCGGCGATCATCAGGATCTGCACCAGATAGACGGCAAAGACGAACCCGCCCGAAGCCCCCAGGCTCTTGAAGGTGGCGATGACGCCGCGCTTGCCGTCGAGATAGGCACGCACGGCATTGGCCACGCCGACGCCGCCGACCACCAGCGCCGTCAACCCGACCAGCGTCAGGAATTGCGAAAACCGCTCGATATTCGAGGACAGCGCCGGCGCTGCGTTGCTGCGCGTGCGGATCGACCAGCCGGCCTGCGGGAACTGGTTTGTCGCCTGCTCCTGGATCGCCTTGATCTGTGCCTCAGTGGTGCCGCCGGGCAGGCGGACCTTATAGGCATTCTCGACCAGGCTGCCCGGCTGGATCAGGCCGGAAGCGGCAAGCCCGTCGGTCGACACCATCAGCCGCGGCGCAAAACCGAAGCCATCCGACACCGCATCCGGCTCGTTGACCAGCCTGGCGCGCAGCTCGAACGTCGCGCTGCCGAGCTTTAGCCGGTCACCGATGCCAAGGTTCAGCCGCTCGAACAAGAGGTCCGGCGCGGCGGCGCCGAAGACGCCGGATTTTTCGCCGAACAGATCCTCTCGCGACAGCACCGGCTGGGTCTCCAGCGCACCATAGAGCGGATAGGCGCCGTCGACCGCCTTGGCCTCGACCAGCGCCTGGTCGGAGCCGTCCTCGAGCCTCGCCATCGAGCGCATATTGGCGCTGTGCGAAACCGTGCCAAGCCGGTCGAGGAAGCTGCGTTCGGCTCTGGTCGGATCGCGCTGGTTGAGCTGGAAGCGGAGATCACCGCCGAGCAGCGTCTGGCCCTGGTCGGCAACACCGGCGGAAATCGCCTGCGCCACCGAATTGACGCCGCCGATCGCAGCGACGCCCAGCGCGATGCAGGCAAGGAAGATCAGGAAGCCGGACAGCCCGCCACGCATTTCTCGCAGCGAAAACCGAAAGGCGAGCCTCAGCGTGCGCGCCAGCGGCATCATGCGGTCACCTTGCCAGCCCTGGTGGCCGGCTTAGGCGCGTCTTCGATCAGCCCCGACCGCATCGACACCTGGCGCGAGCAGCGCGCCGCGAGTACCGGGTCATGCGTGACCAGCACCAGCGTCATGCCGCGTTCGGCCGCCTTGGCAAACAGCAGGTCAGCGACGTGCCGCCCCGTTGCCTGGTCGAGATTGCCGGTCGGCTCGTCGGCGATCAGGATGCGCGGCGACGGCGCCAGCGCCCGGGCGATCGCCACGCGCTGCTGCTGGCCGCCAGACAATTCGCCGGGGTAATGGGTGACGCGATCGCTGAGACCGACCGCCGCCAGCTCGCGCGCCGCCACGCCGAATGGATCGACATGGCCGGAAAGCTCCAGCGGGACCGCAACGTTTTCCAGCGCCGTCATATTGGGGATGAGATGGAAAGACTGGAACACGATGCCGATGTTTCGTCCCCGAAACGATGCGATCTGATCTTCGCTTTTGCCGTTGAGCAGCTCGCCGGCAATTCGGACCGTCCCCGAATCGACCCTTTCAAGTCCGGCCAAAACCATCAGCAATGTCGACTTTCCCGAACCTGAAGGTCCAACGATGCCTGTCGCTTCGCCGCCCGCCACATCGAGGCTGACGCCCTTCAGCACATGGACCGAGGATGCACCTTCGCCGAGCGTCAGCGATACGTCTTTCAGCGAAATGACGGCTTCTTCCAAAATCAAATCGTCCTATATGGGGGATGAAGGCTAGAGCATCCGATGCTCGACAAAGACGAAAACCTGCCTTCGCCAACAGATGTTCCTAGTCATATGGGGCCTGCCGCATGGCTTTCAAACACACCTTTGCCGCAGCCTTCGCCCTTTTCCTCGCCATTTGCGGCGCCATTTCGTCGGCGCGCGCCGAACCGTTCACCATTGTCGGTTTCGGCGACAGCTTGATGGCGGGTTATGGCCTCGGGCCAGGTCAGGGCTTCACCGAGAAGCTGCAGGCGGCGCTGCGCACCAAGGGCTACGATGTCACGGTCGCCAATGCCGGCGTCTCCGGCGATACGACGAGCGGCGGCCTGGCGCGGCTCGACTGGTCGGTGCCGGACGGCACGCAACTCGTCATCCTGGAGCTCGGCGCCAACGACATGCTGCGCGGCGTTTCGCCCGCCATAGCGGAAAAGAATCTGGACGCCATGCTGGCAAAACTGAAGCAGCGCAAGATCGCCGTTTTGCTTGCCGGAATGCGCGCGGCGCCCAATCTCGGCGCCGACTACCAGAACGCCTTCGACGCGACCTTTCCGAGACTGGCTGAAAAATATGGCGTGCCGCTCTATCCTTTCTTTCTCGAGGGCATCGCCGGTCGATCCGTCCTGCAACTCGAGGACGGCCTTCATCCAAACGCCCGAGGCGTCGACCGCATCGTCGAGGGTATCCTGCCCAGTGTGGAGAAGACCATTGAAGCGGTCCGGGGCAATTCCTGAAGGCGAGGGTTCGCCGTCGCAACACCTTCCGCAGGGGAAGCTTTTAGGCAGGCCTGCGACCAACAAACCCCTTGCCCCGTTTGAATATCGATGATTCGCTAGGGGCAAGAGTTCGATTCGAGGACAGGAGGCTTCCCATGCCGCGTCTTTTTACCGCCCTCGAGATACCGCGTGATGCCGCTCTTTCGCTGTCCCTGCTCAGGGGCGGACTGCCCGGAGCCCGCTGGATCGACGTCGAAAACTATCATCTGACGCTGCGCTTCATCGGCGATGTCGAGGGCCATGTCGCCGACGAAATCGCCAATGCTCTTGACCGTGTTCACCGCCCGTCCTTCCCGCTGACGCTGTCCGGCGTCGGCGCCTTCGGCCAGAAGAAGCCGCATGCGGTGTGGGC
Organism: Mesorhizobium sp. M1307; assembly: GCF_040318155.1. Lineage (NCBI taxonomy): Bacteria > Pseudomonadati > Pseudomonadota > Alphaproteobacteria > Hyphomicrobiales > Phyllobacteriaceae > Mesorhizobium > Mesorhizobium sp. M1307. The sequence goes on from NZ_JAMYLR010000039.1 coordinate 17,038, forward strand.
CGGGGTCGCCGCTTCGCCCGATCTTTCCGCATTGCAGGCCGAGATCGAGCGCATCTGCCAGCGGCTCGGCATCCCGGCCGACCCGCGCAAGTTCATGCCGCACGTGACGCTGGCCCGCCTGCGCAATTCGAGCCCGCTCGATGTCGCCCAGTATCTGTCGGCACGCGGCAATTTTTCGACGCTGCCGTTCCGGATCGGCCGCTTCGTGCTGATGTCGTCGCGCGATTCGGTCGGTGGCGGGCCTTACGTCGTCGAGGAGGCCTGGCCGCTTTCAGGTGCTGACAACCGCGTCGCCAGCCGTTTGGTCGGCGCCGCCGACGCTTCGCGGATCATGCGGTAGACGGACATGGCCAGGGAGAAACTAGCAAAAGAGGCGATCCGCACCGAACTTGCCGGCCTCGACGGCTGGTCGCTGGCCAAGGATGGTGGCTCGATCACCCGCAGCTTCACCTTCAAGAATTTCTCCGAAGCCTTTGCCTTCATGACCCGCGTTGCCCTGGCCGCGGAGAAGATGGACCACCATCCCGACTGGTCGAACGTCTACAAGACGGTAAACGTGACCCTCAACACGCACGACGCCGGCGGCCTGACCGCGCTGGATTTCGATCTGGCCAGGAAAATGAACCGCTATTTCGGCGGCTGAGCCTATCTGCACCTTGCAGCGAGGTTCGGCTTTCACCACATTTTGCGTCGCGGTCACGCGTGAAGTCACGCGACGGCCGCAAGGAGAGGTTGATGGCGCAAAAATCCGGTTTTGATTTCTTCGGCCTCGGCAGCAAGCCGGGCAATGAGAGCGAAGTGCGCGAAAAGTTCTGGCGTACGGCGAAGAAGGCCGCCCGGCAGATCCCGTTCATGGAAGAGGTGGTCGCCGCCTATTACTGTGCCATGGATAAGAAGACGCCGCTGCGCGCCAAGGGCACCTTGCTGGCTGCGCTCGGCTATTTCGTGCTGCCGACGGACGTCATCCCCGATTTCATCCTTGGGCTAGGCTTCACCGACGACATCGCCGTGCTGACCGCCGCGATTACCGCCGTCAGCGCCCACATCACGCCGGCGCACCGGCTCGCCGCCAGGCAGGCCATCGCCGACAAGAGCTGAGCCGGTACGGCGCAAAAAATCGCGCGAGACTTTCCGGCCGTCAAACCCACCGCCGCACCCGCGCCTTGTAGGCGCGATAGGCATCTCCGAACTTCCGCTCGAGATAGCGCTCTTCCGGCGCGATAACGCCGGTATTGATCACCCACAGCAGGGGGATGACGAGCGCGATAGCCCAAAGACTTCCGGCCGCGACGCCGAGGCCCAGATAGACGAGGGTCGTTCCCAGATAGAACGGATTCCTGGTGCGCCGATAGATACCGTCGACGACCAGCGCCGTCGTCGGCAAGGTCGGTGGTATGTTGGTGCCAGCGGCCTGAAAGCGGCCCGCCGCCATAAAGATGAACACGAAGCCACACACCGCGAGCACAGCGCCGGTCAGATAGCGGGCGAGCGCCTGCCCGGCCATGACCGGGAGCGGCACGAGCACCTCGAGCACGGTTGCCGCCACCAGGAAGCCAAGGAAGATCAAAGGCGGCAGCGCAATGACCCCGGCCACGTCGGGCGCGCCCGATCCGCCCGCCGTCTCCCCGGCATCCGACCGGCGCACCGCGCCACCGGCCGTCCGCCGCATGGCGACACGAATGCCGAACACAATCGCCAGGACGGCTGTGCCGCCCGCGAGGATCAGGACTGTCTCGGAAACGGCCATGGCCAAATCTCCCGTAAGCCGCCAGGGAGGGCACCCTGGCCGAGCGCCGTAGCGGCGAACGCAGACATGGTACCGCCTGCAGGGAAATTCGTCACGCACCTCAAAAAGCGAGAATCGCGGCAAGACCTAGCTGCTTGAAAAGTCAAACTCTTGCCGTTTTCGTGGCCTCCAAGTCGCGGCAGGGACATTGCGCCAGCCGCTTTTTCGAGCGGCAGCGCGAAGACGGCGGCGGTTTCCTGGCGTGAACATCCTTTTCTCAGGGGAATTTCACCGTTTGGTAACCCAGATTAAATCAAAATGAAGCGACGGGCAGGACGCCGAGCCGGCCTGCCGCCGCACCAGTGGAATACGGGAAAAGCGATGCGCGGATTGATTGCTATAGTTTCCAGCCTGGCCCTGGTGGCCTTGACGGCGCCTGCGCTGGCGCAGTCGGCAACCAAGATCGGCCAGCATAATGCCTGGGGCACCTACAGTTATCAGGCGTCGGGCGGCGGCAAGGTCTGCTATGTCCTGACGGTGCCAACCGACAAGCAGCCGCCGACGCTCGATCACGGCGACATGTTCTTCTTCGTCAGCCAGCGGCCTGGGCAGCAAGTGTCCTACGAGCCGCAATTCATCGCCGGCTATACCTTCCAGGAAGGTTCCAAGGCCACCGTCACCATCGACAAGAAGTCTTTTTCGATGTTCACGCGCGGCAAGTCGGCCTGGGTCGAGAACGCCGCCGAGGAGCCGGTGCTGATAGCCGCGATGAAGACCGGCACCGACATGAAGGTGTCGGCCAAGTCCGGCCGCGGCAACACCACCACCTACGTCTTCTCGCTGAAGGGCATCTCGGCGGCGCTGGCCTCGATCGCCAAGTGCAAGTAGGCGGTTAGGCGCGGTCTTCCCTTCTCCCACAAGGGGAGAAGGAAGAACCCCGGCATGACTCCGCCGCTAACCTGTGCTATGCGCCGCGCTTGATTTCGGGCACGATGCTGTATTCGGCCGCAAATCGCTTATATTGGCGCAACAATGACCCTTACATTCGATCTTACCGCCGAAGGCGCGCGTGACGCGTTGCGCACCCACACGACGCCTGAAAAGCCGTCGCTGATCGGCTTGACGCGCGCCGAACTCGGGGCCGCCCTCGTCGCCGCCGGCATCGTGCCGGAGCGCCAGGCGAAAATGCGCGCCCAACAGCTCTGGCATTGGATCTATGTGCGCGGCGTTTCCGACTTTGCCGGCATGTTCAACATCTCCAAGGATCTGCGCGCCGCCCTCGACACGCATTTCACCGTTGCCAGGCCCGAGATCGTCGAGGAGCAGATTTCCTCCGACGGAACGCGCAAATGGCTGTTCCGCTTTCCGCCGCGCGGCGCTGGCCGGCCGGTCGAGATCGAGACCGTCTACATTCCCGAAGAAGGCCGCGGCACGCTGTGCATCTCTTCGCAGGTCGGCTGCACGCTGACCTGCTCCTTCTGCCACACCGGCACGCAGAAGCTGGTGCGCAACCTGACGGCGGAGGAAATCCTCGCCCAGCTCTTGACCGCCCGCGACCGGCTCGGCGACTTCCCCGACCGCGATACGCCCGACGGCGCCATCGTGCCGGCCGAGGGCAGGAGAGTGTCCAACGTCGTCATGATGGGCATGGGCGAGCCGCTCTACAATTTCGAGGCGGTGAAAAAGGCGCTGCTGATCGCATCCGACGGCGACGGGCTTTCCCTGTCGAAGAGGCGCATCACGCTGTCGACCTCCGGCGTCGTGCCCGAAATCTTCCGCACCGGCGAGGAGATCGGCGTCATGCTGGCGATCTCGCTGCACGCCACCAATGACGATTTGCGCGATCTCTTGGTGCCCATCAACAAGAAGTATCCGCTGAAGGATCTGATCGCTGCCTGCCGCGCCTATCCAGGCCTGTCGAACGCCAAGCGGATCACCTTCGAATATGTCATGCTGAAGGACGTCAACGATTCCATCGACGACGCCAAGGCGCTGATCAAGCTGCTCAAGGGCATTCCGGCCAAGATCAATCTGATCCCGTTCAACCCGTGGCCGGGCACCAACTACCAGTGCTCGGACTGGGAAACGATCGAGAAATTCGCCGATTACATCAACAATGCCGGCTATGCCTCGCCGATCCGCACGCCGCGCGGCCGCGACATCCTGGCCGCCTGCGGCCAGCTCAAGTCGGACTCCGAGCGCATGCGCAAGGTCGACCGGCTGGCGCTGGAAGCGATGATGATCGCGGGGCATGGCGAGGCGTGAAATACCTCAGGCGATTGGCAGTGACTTTGCTCTGCTACGCCCTGGCTGCCTTCACCATGTCTCTGGTCTTTTTCCTGCTCGATGCACTGATGTGGTGGCGTGTTCCCGCTTTCCTGTCCACTCGAGATAGTTGGTCGCTGTTGCTGCTTGGAGCGATGATCGCAGGCATCTTTGGCGCACCGCTGGCAATCCCGATGGTCATTGCTTCCCAAGTTCTCGAGGCGAGACGCTGGATTCTTTTTGTCGTCGGGGGAGCTTTCGTTGGGACGTGCGTATTTGCGGTCTGGAAACTGCATCCGTCGGCACAGAGGCCACCGGACGTTGACGTGTTGGTGGCCCTAATCATTGCGGGAAGCTTGGCAGGAGCCGTCTATCGCCTGGTCGAGAGCCGGTTCCTGCAAATGCCCGGACAATTCGCGTGAACCGCCTCGTCGCCTATCTGATCCGCTTCGCCGTCATCCTTGTCGGCTACGGCGTTGCTTCGCTGGCGGCAAGCGCCTTCCTTAACGTCATGTTCCTGGCGTCTCTTGGGCTGATAACGGACGAGACGCAACCGGCGGCGCAGGCGTCGCTGTGGTTTTCAATCCCCTTCGTCGCGCTGTTCGTCGCCTATTTCGCCTTCATGCCGGCCGCCATCGCCATCCTCGTCTCCGAGATCCTTGGCCGGCGTGACTGGCTGTTCTATGCGCTGGCGGGCGCAGCGGTGGCGGCGGTCTTCCTTGGCTTCGTCCACCAGACGGCCGATGCCAATTTCGAGGTTACCAATACCAGCGTCATGCTGGCGGTGATCGGCTGCGGCATGGTCGGCGGTATTTTCTACTGGCTGAGCGCCGGGCGCTCGGCCGGAAGCTGGCGTCAGATCGGACGCCCTATTTCGCCTGGGCCGTCAGGATCTTGAGCGCGAAGGCCGAAAAAACTCCGGCAAACAGATAGTCGACGACGCGGGTCACACGCGGGCTGGATTTCATCACGGCCGAGAATTTTTCCGCCGCCAGCACCATCGGCGCCGTTACCGGGATCGCCAGCACGACGAACATCGCGCCGAGGAAGAACAGCTTTCCCGGCGCGTCGGGATCATGCGCGGAGACGAATTGCGGCAGGAAGGTCATGAAGAACAGGATGATCTTCGGGTTGAGCAGATTGACCCCGAGCCCCGCCGCCCAGCTGCGGAACAGCGAGATCTGCGGCCCGCTCTTCTTCTCCGGTGAAAACGCCGACCCTTTTGTGATCGCCTGCCATGCCAGGAAGACCAGATAGCCGGCGCCAAAAATCTTCAGCACGAAGAACGCCATCGGCGAGGCGACGATCAGCGCCGAGACGCCGACCACCACCAGCGTGGTGTGAATCAGCGTGCCGCACAAGGCGCCGGCCATGGAGGCAAAGCCGGTGGCACGGCCCTGGCTCAGCGTGCGCGAGACGAACAGCGTCATGTCAGGCCCGGGCGTGATCGCCAGGATGAAGGTGGCGATGGAGAACTGGATAAGCGTCGTACTGTCGGGGATGAAGGACATGGCTCGTCTCGTAGCGGCAAAAGACGGCGCAGCCATAGCGCAAGAGCCGTGTGCTCGCCAGCCTCTTGGAGATGAAGCATCTGGTCCAGGCATCGTTCGTCCCTTGCGCTGGCCTAAAACGCCGTGATACCTCGCCCGCGAAGAACCCCTGTCGCGGAACTGCCCACCATGTCGAAAGCAAAAGCCGTCAAGAAAGTCGTGCTCGCCTATTCCGGCGGCCTTGACACCTCGATCATCCTGAAATGGCTGCAGACCGAACTCGGCGCCGAGGTCGTCACCTTCACCGCCGATCTCGGCCAGGGTGGCGAACTGGAGCCGGCCAGGCGCAAGGCCGAGATGATGGGCATCAAGGACATCCGCATCGTCGATGTCCGCGAGGAGTTCGTATCCGATTTCGTCTTTCCGATGTTCCGCGCCAACGCCGTCTATGAAGGCACCTATCTGCTCGGCACCTCGATCGCCCGGCCGCTGATTTCGAAACATCTTGTCGAAATCGCAAAAGAGACTGGCGCCGATGCCATCGCCCATGGCGCCACCGGCAAGGGCAACGATCAGGTGCGTTTCGAGCTTTCCGCCTATGCGCTGAACCCCGACATCAAGGTCATCGCGCCGTGGCGCGACTGGTCGTTCAAGTCGCGCACCGATCTCATCAACTTCGCCGAGCAGCACCAGATCCCGGTGCCGAAGGACAAGAAGGGCGACGCGCCGTTTTCCGTCGACGCCAACCTTCTGCACTCCTCCTCCGAGGGCAAGGTGCTGGAGGACCCGTGGACGGAACCGCCGGAATTCGTCCACCAGCGCACCATCTCGCCGATGGACGCGCCGGACAAGGTCACCGAGATCGAGATCGAATTCCTCAAGGGCGATCCGATCGCGCTCAACGGCAAGAAGCTGTCGCCGGCGACGATGCTGGCGGCGCTGAACGATCTCGGCCGTGACAATGGCATCGGCCGGCTCGACCTGGTCGAGAACCGTTTCGTCGGCATGAAATCGCGCGGTGTCTACGAGACCCCCGGCGGCACCATCCTGATCGCCGCCCACCGGGCGATCGAATCGATCACGCTCGACCGCGGTGCCGCCCATCTCAAGGACGAGTTCATGCCGCGCTATGCCGAGCTCATCTACAATGGCTTCTGGTTCGCGCCCGAGCGGCTGATGTTGCAGGCGATGATCGACAAGAGCCAGGAAGACGTCGAAGGCACCGTGCGGCTGAAGCTCTACAAGGGCAACGTCATGGTCAGCGGCCGCAAGTCGAGGAAGACGCTCTATTCCGACGCGCTGGTCACCTTCGAGGACGACCGCGGCGCCTACGACCAGAAGGATGCAGAAGGTTTCATCCGCCTCAACGCGCTGAGGCTGCGGACACTGGCGGCGCGCAATCGCAAGGGTTGATATTCCCAACAGGCCCAATGCTTAGATGAGTTAGGAACCCGGTGAGGACACCGGGTTTTATTTGGCGTCTCTAATATAATAGAAGCCGCGATTTCAGATCGTTTCCTGTTTGACCTTTCCGTGATTTGATCTTACTTCTCTTGCGGGTCGGAGGGCTTTGACAGTGAAAAACAGACTTTTTCTTCTGCTTGCGGCGGTGGCCGTCTTTACCGCGGGTCAGTCCACGCAAGTCCCGGCGGGGCAAACATCCAAGGTCCATACTTGCAAAAGTTTTGACGGCCCCTTCCAGATTCCCGCTTCCCAGAAATGCCCGTTGAGCGGCTACGCGCAGGGTCCCAGAGTCCCGACGGTCATCGGGGACAAGCCAAAAGCGGCTACCCCGGCGCCGCGGAATTCCAAATTCCGTACCTGCAAAAGTTTTGACGGCCCCTTCCAGATTCCCATTTCCCAGAAATGCCCGTTGAGCGGCTACGTGCATTATTGAGCGTGATGTGCCCAGGCGCTTGGCCACGCTTGGAGCTGGTTTCCTGCCCACGTTGGCTGTCCTGGCGAACTTGGCCGTCGCCAAAGCCAACGATGCCCCCCTCCCTTGACCTTCCCGCGCTGGTCGAGTGCAGGGCTGACGTTCCGACCTATAGTGGTTTTGCCCTTTGGCTGAGCGACCGCCCCGATGCGCCCGCAAAGCTCGGCTGGAACGACGTTTCTTCCGGCAATCCTTTCCTCAAGCAATATGAATTGCCGGCCCCGCTTCGCGTATTCGGGCGCGAAACGGCGTCCGTCGTCCTTACCGCGACCGGGCCGATGGCGGTGTTTGACGAAGTTTCCACGCCCGGGGCTTGGCCGGATTTTCGGTCGAATAGCGCAATTCCAGGAAAAGCGTGAAACGGTTTTCCGTCCGGGATTGCGTTAAAACAAAGCTCTAGACTAGGACGTAGACTCGTTACCGCGTAGCCAGATACGGACGGAGACGAGTTTGAGGGCAGCGAGGTAGTTTTCTGCCAGTTTGTCATATCGAGTTGCGATGCGACGGAACTGCTTGGCCTGGTTGAAGAAGCGTTCGACGAGGTTGCGGGCCTTGTAGAGGAAGGGGCTGAAGCACATCGGGTCCTTGCGGTTGGCCTTGGGCGGGATGTTGGCCCATGCCTTTTGCTCGGTGACGGCATTGCGCAACGCGTTGGCATCATAGCCCTTGTCGGCGAGCAGCATGGCACCCTCGGGCAAATCCTTGATAAGTCCGCTGCGTAGGCGATGTCACTCATTTGACCTGCCGTGAGCGTCAGCTTGATCGGCCTGCCTTCGGCGTCGACAAGAGCATGGATTTTGGTCGTCAGCCCGCCTCGGGAACGACCGAGACAATGATCTCGATTCCCCTTTTTGCCGTCGCACCCTGCTGATGGACGCGAACAATAGAGGTGTCGATCATCTGCACCGTGCCGTCATGGGCCTCGGTAATGGCGTCCATCAGCCGATCCCAGACACCTGCTATCCGCCATCGAACGAAGCGGTTGTAGCCAGTGGTGGAGGCCCGTAGCGCTCGGGCAGATCGCGCCATGGCGCACCCGATCGCAGTACCCAGAAGATGCCGTTCAGCACCCGGCGGTCGTCTACGCGCGGCACGCCTCGCGGCTTGTTGGGCAACAGCGGCTCGATCGCCCGCCATTCGAAGTCGGTCAGATCGTATCGGCTCATGCCCTTATGAATCAGACCCCGCTCAAGTTTGGAACCAGCCAGTCGGCAAACGACCCAATGCGGACAGGACGGCTGCTCACACCTCACTTCCATGTTGGTGAGCTTCGTCCTCAACGAAAAGGTCGAGGCCCCAGCCAACACCGCAATCCGCGAGCACCCTCATCGCGGACGGCTCAAGCCAGATGCCGCACTGCTCGTCGTAGGACGTATAGAACCCGCCATAGATCGTAATCTGCTTCGGCCGCACTTCCTGCCGCAGCCGGGCGAAGGCTTCCTCCCGACCTCGCATCTGCTCGATCAGGTAGTTGACCGCATTCTCGTGCTCGGCCCCACTCCGGAGCCTTTGCCGCGGACCATCGAGGCTCCATCCATTCTTCTTGCGCGGGGAACCGTTACGCATCGGGTCGCCCTTGCGGACTATGCGTGTCGGTTCGAGGCTTAGGATCGCAGTCACCCTCTCGGGGTCCGCATCGAAGTCAGAGATCGAGAGCGAGATCATCGCCTGTCCTAGGTTCGAAAGGGCAAGGCAAGCCTTGCGAGACTCTTCATGCTCGCCTCGCGCTTCCAAACCGAGCCCAGTCGTTTTTGCGTTTCCTGTCAGTCGGCATCGATCGCCGTGGCCATGCGGGCGATGGCCTGTTGATAGACGCTCGCCGAATTCCAGCCGGCAATTGCGCCGATATTCGCCTGCGCGCTGGCGCCCGGTCGCCAACCATGACCCTTGAGGAAGTTGGCGGTAGAAGCCAACGCAGTGGCCTTGTCACGCAGGTTTTTGTTGCCTACGCCATATGTCAAAACATTTCCGGGCAGGAACTGCGTGTGACCAATCTCGCCATGCGCGGCACCGACCGACGAGGCGCTCAACGCTCCGCGATCAACCAGCTTCAGGGCCGCAATGGCATGCGGGTAGAAGAACTCCGGACGGCGGCAGTCATAGGCCAGCGTTAAAATGGCGGAGACCGTATTCTGGTTGCCCATGGCGGAACCGAAGCCGGTCTCCATGCCCCAGATGGCGAGCAACACGCCCGGCGACACGCCGTAATTCCCTTCGATCTTGTCGAACAGCGCAGCATTGGCCTTCTTCAGCGCACGGCCCCTGGCAATGATCGCGGACGCGCCACGGCGCTTCATGAAAGCTTCCACTGAGCCGCTGAAAGCCTTATGGATGGCGCGATCGACGGAGATCGTCTTTGTCGCGTAGGTTGCGCGAGCCAGAGCGGCCAGACCCTTCGAGCCGACACCGTCGGCCTTCGCCTCCGCGGCGAACTCCGGTTTCCATGCCTCGAAGCCGGCGCCGCTCTTGCCACAGCTGGCCGCCGCCTGCGCGCCCGTCGCCAGCGCAAGCACCGCCACCACCGTGGCCACTACAAACATCTTCCCCTTGGCAAGAAATGCCATGCTGCTCTCCTGGTTGCCTGAATCACGTTCCCAATTGCGAACTTGCCTGCGAAACACCTGCTTGTCACTGTCCCGGCGCTGCGCCGATGCACTCAATACAGCAGGAACCTCAAATCCACCACACTGGCGGATGCCCGGGAATTTGCCTACGATCAAGTAATTATTGTGGCGGGGACAGAATAAGCATGGAAGACGTTGATGTCGTGATCATCGGCGCCGGTTCAGCCGGGCTTTCGGCTTCCAAGACCCTGCGCGCTGCCGGTTTTTCCTTCAAATTGTTGGAAGCGATGAACCGCATTGGCGGCCGCGCCTGGACCAGCGACCAGCATTTCGGCGTGCCGTTCGACATCGGCTGCGCCTGGCTGCATGCCGCGGACCGCAATCCCTACTTTCCCGAGGCGAAGGCCGCTGCCTGGACGCTTCATCACCACGACATGAATGTCGATCATCTCTATTACCGTGAGCGAAAGGCAAGCGAAGCCGAGGAGGCGGCGATGAAGGTGGCCGACGCAAGGCTGTTCGAACTGGTGGCGGCACATCAGGTGAGGGAAGGCGACGACGACCGCCTTTCGGCATTGCTCGCCAAGGGACACGCGCCGCGCGCCGCCGCAACCTTCGCCGGGCCGATGGATTTCGGCGCCGACGAGGACGAGATATCGATCCGCGACTTTCAGGTCGCCGCCGATCTCGATCCGAATTATTTCACCAGGGAAGGCTTCGGTACGCTGGTTGCCCGCTTCGGCGCCGACGTGCCGGTGGAGCTGTCGACGCCGGTGCGCAAGATCGTCTGGGATGGGCCGGGCGTAGCCTGCGTCATCGATCGCGGTACCATCCGCGCCAAGGCGGTCATCGTCACTGCCTCCCCGGCAGTGCTCGCCTTCGAGGAGATTGCGTTCTCGCCTGCACTCCCCGATGCGCATTTCGCCGCCTTCTTCGACCTGCCGATGGGCATGCTGACCAAGCTGCCGGTCGAAATATCCGGTACAAGACTCGGCCTGGAGCCGTTCGACGATTTGCTGATCGAGCGGTTGGCCCGGCACGACATTTACTTCCTCTGCTTTCCCTTCGACCTCGATTTGATGGTCGGTTTCGTCGGCGGCGATTTCGCTTGGGAGATGTCAGCGGGCGAGGCGGCTGGCATCGACTTCGTCGTCGACCGGCTCTGCGGCATCTTTGGCGGCGACATACGAAAGCATGTCGGACGCGCAATGATGACCAATTGGGGCGCTGAGCGGTTCGTGCGCGGCGCCTATGCGGCGGCGCGGCCCGGCCGCTCGCAAGCGCGCGCCACGCTGATGCAGCCCGTGGCGGAAAAGATCTTCTTCGCCGGCGAGCATTTGGCCGGTCCGCTGATGCAGACCTGCGGCGGCGCCAGATTGTCGGGCGAGGCAGTGGCCAGGGAAGTCGTCGCCCAGCTTGCGGCAAAATAGCATCGGCCGGCAGGAACGTGGGCAGCTGACAGGCGTTTGGCGTTCTCCTGCTCGTATCGTCCTCCGCATTTCGAATGATTTGAGACGCCAATGAAGCTTTTCGACTGCCCGCATTGCGGCCACCGTCTCTATTTCGAGAACGCGCAATGCCTGAACTGCGCCAGCCTCGTGCTCTACGATCCCGAGCATGCGCGCTTCGCGCTGTCCGGCGCCGACGTCTTCCATTGCACCAATGCCGACGAATGCGCCTGCAACTGGATGGCGGAGCCCGGCCACGCCTTCTGCCGCGCCTGTGCGCTGAACCAGCTGATCCCGGATCTGTCGGTCGACGGCAACCGCCGCCGCTGGATCCGTGTCGAGGCGGCAAAGAAGCGTGCCGTCTATTCGCTGCTCGCCTTCGGCCTGCCGGTCGCACCCAAGCAGGACGTTGGCGACGAGATCGGTCTCGCTTTCGATTTTCTTGCCGATCCGATCGGCGGCGGTCCGGGCGGCGAACGTATCCTGACGGGTCATGACAACGGCCGGATCACGCTCAACGTCGCCGAGGCGGATTCGGCAGAGCGCGAACGGCGTCGCGTCGAGATGGGCGAGAACTACCGCACGCTGCTCGGCCATTTCCGCCATGAGTTCGGCCATTATTACTGGGACCGCCTGATCCGCGACGATTCGCAAAAGCTTGCCGGTTTTCGCGCTTTGTTCGGCGACGAGCGCGCCGGCTACGAACAGGCGCTGAAGACCTATTATGCCGATGGCGCGCCGCCCGACTGGCAGCAGCGCCATATCTCGGCCTATGCGACGTCGCACCCATGGGAGGACTGGGCCGAGACATGGGCGCATCACATGCACATCACCGACACGCTGGAGATGGTGCATGCCCTGAATTTCCCGCTCGGCCGGCTGGAAACCGTTGAAGCCAACGAGCTGCCGCGCGCCGATACCGGCGGCAAGCTGCAGCCGGCACCATCGGAACCCGCCTCCAGGCCAGAGCCTTTCGAAAGGATTCTCGACCGCTGGCTGGTGCTGTCGGAGGCGTCCAACTCGATCAACCGCTGCATGGGCCTGCCCGATCTCTATCCCTTCGTCATCTCGGACGTGGCGGCGCAAAAACTTGCTTTTGTTCACGAGCTTTTGACCGACCTGCCGAAAACGACTGGAACAAATCGTGAGCCGGCCGAAGCCTTTTAGCCGGAACGCATGCGGCTTTGCTTCGTTTTCCGTGCCAAGGGACTGTGAAACGGAGAGAAGACCATGAAACGCATATTGTTTCCGGCGGTGGCCGGAGCGCTCATAGCGATGTCGGGCTCTGCATTGGCCGACACCGCCGTCTCGGCCATCACTGATCTCAATGTACGCGCCGGCCCCGGCCCGCAATATCCGGTGATCGGCGTGCTCGCGGCCGGCCAGTCGGCGACGCTCGACGGCTGCATCGCTAACAGCAAATGGTGCACTATCGCCGAGGCTAACGGCCAGGGCTGGGTCTATTCCGACTATGTGACGGCCGATTTCGGCGGCAGCCGTGTGGTCCTGACACAGCGTCCGGCCGGCGCCGACATTGCCGTCGTGACGCCGCCCGCCGATAGCGTCGAGTATTCCGACAGCTATACCGGAGCAATCGTCGCCGGCGAGGCGATCGAGCCTATCCGGAGACCGCCGGCCGAGATCCGTACCTATGTGCGTACGCATCGGCTCGATCCGGTCTATCTGGAGGGCGAGGTGGTGACGGGCGCGACGTTGCCTGACACCGTCGAGCTGCGCGAGATTCCGGACTATGATTACCGCTACGTCTATGTGAACGGCCAGCCGGCACTGGTCGATCCGGGCAGCCGGCGTATCGTGTACGTCGTGCGCTGACGATACAAACAGGGCGGTCGCCCTGTAATGGCGGCCGCTCGCACTCCCGACATTGCCACAAGCCGGCATTGCCGCTGCAATACCGGTTTCCACATTGGGGCCGATGTTCTAGACCTTGCGAGCCGAAGCACCAGCCAGCGAGCCCGCGTGACGATCGACCCAACCGCCTTCCAACAGTACCGGCACACCGCCAACAACAAGACCACTTTGCCGCGGCTTCTGCTTGGAGCGGTGGTCGTCATCCTGTTCTGGCTCGGAACCACTGCCGCCGTGCTGTTCGGCGGCACCTATGCCTTTGCCGTTTGGCAGGCATCGTCTGGCACCGCCCCGCCAGGTGGAGGAGCGGTGCAGGATTTCATGGCCTCTCCTGCGGGCATCCTCGCGGCGCTGGCTTCATTTGCCGGAATCTGGCTCGGCCTTTGGGCTGCCATGCGCTGGATCCATCGCGAGAAGCTGACAGCCCTGATTGGCGTCAGCCGGCGCATTTCTTGGTCGGGGTTCCTGAAAGGACTGACCGCGGTGCTGATCACCTCGCTGCTTTCCGAGATCCTGCTTTATGGTTTGCAGCCCGACATCGCGCGCGGCGCGATCGGCCTGTCCGCGTGGCTTTCGTTCCTGATCCCGATCACCGCCCTGACCTTTCTGCAGACCTCGTCGGAGGAGATGCTGTTTCGCGGTTATCTGCTCAGGGGCCTGGCGAGCCGGTTCCGGAACCCTTTCATCTGGGCGCTGCTGCCGGGATTGCTGTTCACCTCCCTGCACTGGAGCCCAGGTTCGAGCGCTGCCATCAATGCCTGCGTGCTGGCCTCGATCGCCGCCTTTGCGCTGCTGCTAACGCTTCTGGTCTATGCAACCGGTAATCTCGGTGCCGGCTTTGGTGCCCATCTCGGTAACAATCTGACCGGCTTCCTGCTGATTTCGCACCAGCAAAGCTATAATTCCTTCGCCCTGTTCAACGCCAAGCCGCTCGAAGCCGCCGGCTGGACGACTTCAGACGCCGTCCTCATCGCTTCGATCGGCATCGTCAGCAGCCTGTTGACCGTTCTGCTGCTTTTACATCCGCGCTCACCGCTGAAGGTCGAGCCGGATATGGCGCGCGCCGGCAGCGTGCGCTGATGTGCATTGCCTGGTCGTCCTGAGCTATTTGACGCAAAGCTTGACCAAAGCTTGACTCTGCGGCCGATTTCCTGTCTACACGCCGCGAATTCCGCGACGAGTATTCCTCCGAGCAAACCGACCGGGACGCCGAAACCTCTTTGAGGTGAAGTGCTGTAAATCGATCCCGGAGGCCAACACCCGGCAGCGCTGTGCGCCCCCGGGTGCTTTTTGGCTTTGGGCTTTTGCCCGGACCGGCTTTTGCTTGGACAGTCGGCGCGAACGCATTACCTCTCGGGCATCATCCGGGTGCCAGGGAAAAGGAAAAAGAATGTTTGAATCGCTACAGGAACGCACAAGAGGCGTGGAGGGCCGCAGGCCCGACGGGGATCAGCATGAATCCAAGGCGCTCTCGCACGGCGGTTTGACCAATGTTTGAGTCCCTGCAAGAGCGCCTTGGTTCGATCCTGAACGGCCTCACCGGCCGCGGCGCCTTGTCGGAGGCTGATGTCTCGGCGGCGCTGCGCGAGGTGCGCCGTGCGTTGCTCGAGGCCGACGTGGCGCTGGAAGTGGTGCGTTCCTTCACCGACAAGGTGCGCGAGAAGGCCGTCGGCGCCGCCGTGGTCAAGTCGATCAAGCCCGGCCAGATGGTCGTCAAGATCGTCCATGACGAGCTGGTCGACATGCTCGGCGCCGAGGGCGTCGCCATCGACCTCAATGCACCGGCTCCGGTCGTCATCATGATGGTCGGCTTGCAGGGTTCCGGCAAGACGACGACCTCGGCCAAGATCGCCAGGCGCCTCACCGACCGTCAAAACAAGAAAGTCTTGATGGCCTCGCTCGACACGCGGCGTCCCGCCGCGCAAGAGCAGCTCCGGCAGCTCGGCGAGCAGGTCAAGGTCGCCACATTGCCGATCGTCGCCGGCCAGACGCCGGTCGATATCGCCCGCCGCGCCGTGCAGGCGGCCAAGCTCGGCGGCCATGACGTCGTCATCCTCGACACCGCCGGCCGCACCCATATCGACGAGCCGTTGATGGTCGAGATGGCCGACATCAAGAAGATGTCGTCGCCGCACGAGATCCTGCTGGTCGCCGATTCGCTGACCGGCCAGGACGCCGTCAATCTGGCAAAAAGCTTCGACGAGCGCGTCGGCATCACCGGCCTCGTGCTGACCCGCATGGACGGCGACGGCCGCGGTGGTGCGGCGCTCTCGATGCGCGCCGTCACCGGTAAGCCGATCAAGCTGATCGGCACCGGCGAAAAAATGGACGCGCTGGAGGAATTCCACCCCAAGCGCATCGCCGACCGCATCCTCGGCATGGGCGACATCGTCAGCCTCGTCGAAAAGGCGGCCGAGAACATCGACGCCGAACAGGCCGCGGCGATGGCCAGGAAGATGCAGTCGGGCAAGTTCGACCTGAACGACCTCGCCGGCCAGCTTCAGCAAATGTCGAAAATGGGTGGCATGGGCGGCATCATGGGCATGATGCCCGGCATGGGCAAGATGAAGGACCAGATGGCCGCCGCCGGGCTCGACGACAAGATGTTCGGTCGCCAGCTCGCCATCATCTCGTCGATGACCAAGGCCGAGCGTGCCAACCCCGATATTCTGAAGCACTCGCGCAAGAAGCGCATCGCCGCCGGCTCGGGTACCAACGCGGCCGAAATCAACAAACTGTTGAAGATGCATCGCGGCATGGCCGACATGATGAAGGCGATGGGCGGCAAGGGCAAAGGCGGCGGCCTGATGCGCGGCATGATGGGCGGCCTCGCTTCCAAGATGGGGCTCGGCGGCATGATGCCTGGCGGCGCAGGCGGCATGATGGGCGGCGGCATGCCGGACCTCTCCAAGATGGACCCCAAGCAGCTCGACGCCTTGCAGAAGCAGGCCCAGGCGGCCGGGCTCGGCGGCATGAAGGGCCTGCCCGGTGGTCTTCCCGGTGGCGGTGGCCTGCCTGGGCTGCCCGGCGGCATGAAACTTCCCGGCCTGCCGGGCGGTGGCGGGCTGCCAATGCTTGGCAAGAATGGCCTCGGCAAGAAGAAGTGAGGGCGCCATGAACGAAGAGAAGGACATGGCGGACGCGCGTGCGGCGCTGGCCAATTATCGCGCCTCGATCGACAATATCGACGCGGCGCTGATCCATATGCTGGCCGAGCGCTTCCGCTGCACCAAGGCAGTCGGCGTGCTGAAGGCGGAACATGGCCTGCCGCCTGCCGACCCGGCGCGCGAGCAGGAGCAGATCGCCCGTCTTCGCCAACTGGCGAAGGACGCCCATCTCGACCCGGATTTCGCGGAGAAATTCCTGAACTTCGTCGTCCGCGAAGTGATCCGCCATCACGAGCAGATCGCCGCATCCAACGGCGTAGCGAAAACCGGCTGAGGACCAGCCACCAACCGATCAACCAAATCAGAGCTTTTAGGAGAAAAGAAATGCCACTGAAAATCCGATTGGCCCGTGCGGGCTCGAAGAAGCGTCCCTATTACCATGTCGTCGTCGCCGACGCGCGTTCGCCGCGCGACGGCCGTTTCATCGAGTCGCTCGGCTCATGGAATCCGCTGCTGCCCAAGGACGGCGAACGCGTCAAGGTCGACGCCGAGCGCGTCAAGCATTGGCTGTCGCATGGCGCCCAGCCGACCGACCGCGTGCTGCGCTTCCTCGATGAAGCCGGCATCGCCAAGCGCGAAGCGCGCGCCAACCCGAAAAAGGCCGAGCCTGGCAAGAAGGCGCAGGAGCGCGCAGCCTTGCTGAAGAAGGCGCAGGAAGATGCCGCCGCGGCCGTTGCCGCCGCCGCAGCCGCGCCGGCCGAGGCGGAAGCCGCCAGCGCCGAATAAAATCATCTCCACAACCACGAAACGGCGGGCCCTGCCCGCCGTTTTGCTATTGCATCCATATGATGCGGCCCGATCAATAGCCTTCCGGGCAACTCGCAACGTAGACACGACCGTTACGATCGCGATAACGGCATTGGCCGCTTTCGCTGGCACGGCCGATCAGTGCACCGGCCAAAGCGCCGGCCGCACCGCCGATCACCGCGCCCTTGGTCGGGTTGCCGGCCACAGCAGCGCCGACCGCCGCACCGCCCAGGCCACCAACTGCCGCGCCTTGCTCAGTACGGGAGCAGGCACCGAGCGGGACCAGCAAGGCCATCAAGATCATCACCTTTTTCATTGTCGTTCCTCTCCAACAGGGTGCCGTCCTCGCCGCTGCACCCCCTAACTCGCAACCAGGCGATTTGATCCAAAGAAGAAGATCGGCTGCCGCCCGGCGGCGCTCAATTTGATCCAAAGAGTAGAAAGGCGGCCGCAGACCGCGCCCGCTCTGGCGGCGTGGCCACCATCGAACGGCTTTCGATGTCGCCGCTATTGGCTGAACGGGAACAACGCGCGCACCCTTGGATCGCGCAGATACAGGCCACCCCAGAGGACGGCGCCGAGATAGACGCCGAACAGTATGTGCGAGAACAAAGGGCTGCCGATACGCACATGCGTGGCGACGGCGCCGCCGAGATAGGCGGTGAGCAGGATGGCGCCGAGCACCGAGGTGCGTGGCAGCGCGTAAAGCGCTGTCGAGACCAGTCCAATGATGCCGAGCATGCGCGAGACATTGGCATCGGCCGGCCAGCCGAGCTGCACCATGGTCTGAGTGACGATTTCGAGCGGCGGTAGCTTGATGACGCCGTCGAAGATCATGAACAGCACGATGACGGCGCTGAGCACGCGGCCGGCCCACAAGGCACGCGATGAGACGGGTGCTGCCTGAGACATGGTCATTGACGTTCCCTCCGGTCGTTGTGAGCACTGGCTCCTTCGCCAGCTCGAACCAAGGACGCGGCCCAGGATGGCGATCCGACATGCCTCCAGTTCTTTTTCACTCCCGGGGACGGCGACCTGGGATGTACAAGTTCAGCCAGCAACGAACCTGGCAAGTCCACCTTGCGAGGTGAGATGGAGGGCGTTATTGAAAATCCGTAGGGGTGTCTTCCGACGCTCGACGAAAGCCGCCGCCTGATCGCACAACGAAAGCAACCGATGGCCGGAGAGACCGACCTGAAAAAGTTGCTGGCGGCAATGACGCCGGAATTGCTTGCCGGCGTTCATGTCTTCACCACGTTGCCACCCGATGCGCCCGTTCCCGACAGGCTCCACCCGGTGATGCTATTTCGCGAGCGCGAGGGCACGACGCTGATCGTGCTTGAAGACCATGCCAAGGCCGCTGGACTGAAAACCGTGTTCCGCTGCCGGATGCTGACGCTGAACATCCATTCGTCGCTGGAAGCGGTCGGCTTCCTCGCCGCCATCACCGCGCGGCTGGCCACCGCCGGCATCGGCGTCAATCCGGTCTCGGCCTTCTACCACGATCATCTGTTCGTGCCCGCCGACCGGGCGGAGGAGGCGCTGGAGTTGCTGTTGGACCTGGCGGAGGAGAACCGGCTGTGACGCCGTCGCCTTGCTGCCTATTTGAGACGCCTATGCCCCTCATCCGCCTGCCGGCACCTTCTCCCCGTGAACGGGGAGAAGGGCGCTAACGGCCGAAGGCCGAGCCCGCGACTGCGGGCCGCCGGCCTTCCGACGCCCCGCGGAGGCCAGCCGCGTAGCGGCGATACGGCCGAGAGCGAAACAACCGCCGAAGGCCGAGCCTGCGACCGCAGGCCGCCGGTCGTCCGGCGCCCCCGCGGAGGGCCAGCCGCGACAGCAGCGATACGGCCGTGAGCGGAAAAGCAAGCTGAGCAAAAATCGCGGCCGAAGGCCGAGCCTGCGACCGCAGGCCGCCGGTCGTCCGGCGCCCCCGCGGAGGCCAGCCGCGCTAGCGGCGATACGGCCGTGAGCGAACTATGCCGCCTTCTTCTTCGGCTGGATCAGCCCGCGCTCGACCAGCAGCTCCGCGATCTGCACGGCATTCAGCGCCGCGCCCTTGCGCAGATTGTCGGAGACGATCCACATCGACAGGCCGTTGTCGATGGTCGAGTCCTCGCGGATGCGCGAGATGAAGGTGGCGTCCTCGCCGGCCGATTCCAGCGGCGTGATGTAGCCGCCGTCCTCGCGCTTGTCGATGACCTGGCAGCCCGGCGCCTCGCGCAGGATCTCGCGCGCCTCATCGGCGGTGATCGGCTTCTCGAACTCGATGTTGACCGCTTCCGAATGGCCGATGAACACCGGCACGCGCACGCAGGTCGCCGTCAGCTTGATCTTCGGGTCGAGCATCTTCTTGGTCTCGGCCACCATCTTCCACTCTTCCTTGGTGAAGCCGTCGTCGAGGAAGACGTCGATATGCGGGATGACGTTGAAGGCGATACGCTTGGTGAACTTCTTGACGTCGACCTGGTCGGCGACAAACACCGCGCGCGTCTGCGTGAACAATTCGTCCATGCCTTCCTTGCCGGCGCCGGAGACCGACTGGTAGGTGGCGACGACGACGCGCTTGATGGTGGCCGCGTCATGCAGCGGCTTCAGCGCCACGACCAGCTGCGCCGTCGAGCAGTTCGGGTTGGCAATGATGTTCTTGCGCGTGAACAGCGAGATCGCATCCGGGTTCACTTCCGGAACGATCAGCGGCACGTCCTGGTCGTAGCGGAAGGCCGACGAATTATCGATGACGACGCAGCCCTGCTTGCCGATCTTCGGCGACCATTCCTTGGAGACGTTGCCGCCGGCCGACATGATGCAGATGTCGGTATCTGAAAAATCATATTGGTCGAGCGCTCTGACCTTCAGCGTGCGGTCGCCGAACGACACTTCCGTGCCCTGGCTGCGCCGCGAGGCCAGCGCCACCACCTCGCTCACCGGAAAGCCGCGTTCCTCCAGTATGTTGAGCATTTCCCGGCCCACATTGCCCGTGGCGCCGACGATCGCAACCTTGAAACTCATCGAAATCTCCTGTCCCTCTCCGCTCGGTTTCTGGAGAAAACCCGCCGGCCGATGCGGGTTTCAACCCCCGGGCCGGACCCGGGAGAGGGTGGTTAGGCCAAGGGAATCAGACCGTTTTGGTGGTCGTTTTGCCGGATTTTTTGAGCAAGAACGTGATTTTGCTGGAACGAGGAGACGCAGCGACCCGCCCGGCCCAATGGTTCGCATTGGGGCCGGGGATGTCGAAGGCAGAAAGCGCCATCAAAAGGCCGCGCATCGAAAACTATCCCGTTCGGTGCCGGCTTTTACGCGGTTTACGTCTAGAGTCAATCGCAAGCAGGCCGACCCGCCGCCCTGTACAATGACGGCGGCACCAAGTACGAACGAGCATCGTCTGGCTCGTGGCGCCCGTCTGTGGCGCTTGCCGACATTTGACCCGTCGCCGGGTATTCAGAATCCGAATTTCGAAAGAGCAAGATGTCCAACTTCGAAGCTATTGTTCCCGCGCTGGCAAAGGCGCTGGAAAAACGCGGCTATGTCGAGCTGACGCCGGTGCAGAAGGCCGTTCTCGAGCTTGGCCAGGCCGATGCGCTGGTTTCGGCCCAGACCGGCTCCGGCAAGACCGTCGCCTTCGGTCTGGCTTTGGCGCCGACCCTTCTCGATGGCGCGGAGCGCTTTTCCCACGCGGCGGCACCCCTGGCGCTGGCCGTGGCGCCGACGCGGGAGCTGGCCCTGCAGGTAACGCGCGAGCTGGAATGGCTCTACGAACTGACCAGCGCCACGGTGGCGTCCTGCGTCGGCGGCATGGACATGCGCACCGAACGGCGCACGCTGGAGCGCGGCGCCCATATCGTCGTGGGCACGCCCGGCCGCCTGCGCGACCACATCACCCGCAATTCGCTCGACATGTCGGCGCTCAAGGCAGTGGTGCTCGACGAGGCCGACGAGATGCTCGATCTCGGCTTTCGCGAGGATCTGGAATTCATCCTCGATGCCGCACCCGCCGATCGCCGCACGCTGATGTTTTCCGCGACCGTGCCGCGCTCCATCGCCACGCTGGCCAAAGGCTACCAGCGCGATGCGGTACGCATCTCGGCCTCCGGTGAGGAAAAGCAGCATCTCGACATCGAATACCGGGCGCTGAGCGTCGCCCAGGCGGATCGCGAAAACGCCATCATCAACGTGCTGCGCTTTTACGAGGCCAAGAACGCGCTGGTGTTCTGCAACACGCGCGCCGCCGTCAACCATTTGACGGCGCGCTTCAACAATCGCAACTTTTCCGTCGTGGCGCTGTCCGGCGAGCTTAGCCAGAACGAGCGCAGCCATGCGCTACAGGCGATGCGCGACGGCCGCGCCAAGGTCTGCATCGCCACCGACGTCGCGGCACGCGGCATCGACCTTCCCAATCTCGAGCTGGTGATCCATGCCGACCTGCCGACCAACCCGGAAACGCTCCTGCACCGAAGCGGACGCACGGGTCGTGCGGGACGCAAGGGCGTCAGCGCCCTGATCGTGCCCAATAGTGCCCGCAGGCGCACCGAGCGGCTGCTGCAAAGTGCCGGCCTTGCGGCAACCTGGGCGAGCCCGCCGTCGGCCGACGACGTGATACGGCGCGACGACGAGCGCATTCTCGCTGATCCGGTCTTCAGCGAGCCTATGAAGGATGAGGAGCGCGGCTTCGTCGAGGCGCTTCTCGATCAGCACGGGCCCGAACAGGTTGCCGCCGCCTTCGTGCGGATGTGCCGCTCCAGCCACTCGGCGCCGGAGGATCTTCTCGACGTGGCAGCGTTCACGCCGTCGGGCGAAAAATTTGCGCGCCGGGACGAGACACCGAGCCGCCGCGACGATTTCGGCGACAGCGTCTGGTTCTCGCTGTCGGTCGGACGCCGGCAGAATGCCGAGCCGCGCTGGCTGATCCCGATGCTGTGCCGGACAGGCGGCATTTCCAAGCGCGAGATCGGCGCCATCAAGATGCAGCCGGAGGAAACCTTCGTGCAGATCGCGGCGGACTGGGCCGAGCGTTTCCTCGCTGCGATCGGCCCCGACCGGAAGCTGCAGGGCAACATTGCGGTCAAGCGGCTGGACGGCACGCCGGATTTGTCGCGGGCCGGCTATCAGGAACCACGGCCCGACAGGAAGCCGCACCGCGGCAAGCGCACCTTCGATCAGAACACGCCCAAATTCGAGAAGCGCGCACCGGCCGACCAGCGCCCGGCATTCGAGGCGAAGCCCTGGGCCGGGAAACCGGCCAAGGCGAAGGTCGAAGGCGGACCTGCGAAACACAAGAAATCGAAGAAACGGCCGGGGTAAATAGCCAGCACTCTCCATTTCCGCACGCCCCTTGCGGTCTGCCGGAACTTTGCACAGTCTGGGGCGGGGAAATGGGGGTGGGCAGGACATGCGCGGCGAAGTTCTTCATTACGACGAAGACCAGGGTTTCGGCTTCATCACCGGAGCCGACGGCAACCGCTACACTTTGGCGCGCGAAGATTTGCGCCGCGAAGCATCGGTTGCCGGAGGTACGACCGTCGAATTCCAGCCGGCTGGCGGACGGGCACGCGATGTTTTTTCGATCCGTGCCCAACCTGCCAGTGCGCCCGCCGACGCCTCCACTGCAACCGCCGCGCCGTCTCAGGCCGGCAATGCGCCAGCGGCACGTCAGCCGCAACATTTCGGCCGTTCCGCGGAACAAAGTCCGGCCGAGTCGGCTGGCCTGTGGAGCTACTTCTGGCGGGGTCTGACCAAGAATTACTTCAACTTCGCCGGCCGTGCCCGCCGCAAAGAGTATTGGGGCTATTGTCTGTTCTGGACGATCGCGCTGATTGTGGTCATAGGACTCGGCGTCTTTATCGACGACGCCATGGGCAATCTCGACAACAGTGAATTGCCGGCAGTGACGGTCGGCCTTTCCGGTCTCTTCCTGCTGGCGACAGCCCTGCCGTGGTTCGGGCTGAACGTGCGTCGCCTGCACGATACCGGCCTGACCGGCTGGCTCTTCCTGCTTTTCCTGATCCCGACCTTCGGCACCGTGATCATCCTGATCTTTGCGCTGATCCCGAACCAGCCGCGCGAGAACAAGTGGGGTCCGGTGCCGGCGGGTGTCAGGGTTTAGCGATCGCCTTCAGCACCTCGCTCGAAAGCCTGAGGAAGACCTTCTGGCCCTGGCGCTCCGCTCCGAGTCCGACGTAGAAGCGCAGCGCGCCTTCGTTGCAGTCCTCCGTGGTCAGATCGATACGGCCGATGCCTTCGCGCATGCAATTGCCAGCGAGGAATGCCATCAGCGCTCGACCGACACCGCCATCGCGGGCGGTATCGCGCACGAACAGGTCCTTGAGGAACAGCAGCCGCTCGAGATCGATGCCGGGATGCGCGATCGCAACCGAGGCCAGCCCGCAAACTCCACCATCGACGAAGGCGAGCGCAAAATGCGGATAGGCCGGACTTTCGTCGCCAAGCCATTTCTGTGCCGCCGACAAAGCTTGGCTGGCGTCGAGTGGCGGCTGCCGGTAATGCACCGCCATTTCGCAAAGCATGGCGGCGAGTGCCGCCGCATCCCCGGTCGTCGCCCAGCGGACGTCGACCGACACGGGATCAGCCCAGGAACTTGGCGATGATCGCATCGCCCATCTCAGCGGTGCCGACCTCGGTCATCCCCGGCGAATGAATATCCCTGGTACGCAAGCCCTGATCGAGCACGGCGGCGATCGCGCCTTCCAGCCTGTCGGCCTCATCAACCATGCCGAAGGAATAGCGCATGCACATGGCGAAGGAGGCGATCATGGCGATCGGATTGGCGATACCCTTGCCGGCGATGTCGGGCGCCGAGCCGTGCACCGGCTCGTAGAGCGCCTTGCGCTTCTTGGTCTTGACATCAGGTGCGCCTAGCGAGGCCGACGGCAGCATGCCGATCGAGCCGGTCAGCATGGCGGCGATGTCGGACAGCATGTCGCCGAACAGATTGTCGGTGACGATGACGTCGAACTGCTTCGGCCAGCGCACCAGCTGCATGCCCCCGGCATCGGCCAACATGTGATCGAGCTTGACGTCGGCATAGCGCGCCTTGTGCGTCTGGGTGACGACCTCGTTCCACAGCACGCCTGATTTCATCACATTGCGCTTTTCCATCGAGGTGACGTGGTTTTTGCGCGTGCGTGCCAACTCGAAGGCAACGCCCGAAATGCGCTCGATCTCGAACGTGTCGTAAACCTGGGTGTCGATGCCGCGCTTCTGGCCGTTGCCGAGATCGATGATCTGCTTCGGCTCGCCGAAATAGACGCCGCCGGTGAGCTCGCGCACGATGAGGATATCGAGACCCTCGACCACCTCCTGCTTGAGCGAGGAAGACGCCGCCAGCGCCGGATAGCAGATTGCCGGCCTGAGATTGGCGAACAGCTCCATGTCCTTGCGCAGGCGCAAGAGACCGGCCTCGGGCCGCACCTCATAGGGCACCGCATCCCATTTCGGCCCGCCGACGGCACCGAACAGCACCGCGTCCGCCGCCATCGCCTTGGCCATGTCGGCATCGGAAATCGCCGCGCCATGCTCATCATAGGCGCAACCGCCGACCAGGCCCTCATCGGTGGCGAAATCGCTGTCGAGGCTGTCGTTCATGGCGGCGATCAATTTCTTCACCTCGGCCATCGCCTCGGGGCCGATACCGTCGCCGGCAAGCAGGAGAAGATTTTTCGAAGCCATGAGAACCGTCCCAATCGTTTAGCGCATGAACGCGGCCTTGCTAAAGGCCAAGCGGGTTCTGCGCAAGCCCGCGCTTTGCCGCCCGGTGTCGCTACCGGTGCGAAAGGATATTGACCAGCCTGCCGAACGGGTCGCGTACGAAGAAGCGCCGCACGCCCCAGGGTTCGTCCGCCGGACCGTATTCGATGGCAAAGCCGGCCTTTCTCATGCTTTCAAGCGCGTCATCGATGTCGTCGACTTCGATAGAGATGTCCGGCACCGGCGTTCCTGATCCCCCTTCGGCCATGAAACTGACCTGCACGGACATCGTCTCTTGCGAGCCGTAGGTAGCGATCCAGCCCATATCCATCTTGAGATCGAGGCCGAGCACATCCTGATAGAAAGGTTTTGCCGCCGCGATATCCTGCGTGTCTATGTTTGCAACGATGCGCCTGACCTTCACCATGGGCCGATCCTCGTGCTGACCGTGTCGTTGTCGCAACCGTGACAGGCATCAGGCTGTGCGCCGCAGCGCCGTCACCTCGATCTCGATCTTCATCTCCGGCTTGTTGAGCTGACACACGATCATCGTTGCCGCCGGCCTGATCTCGCCAAAGGCCTCGCCGAGGATCGGGAACACCACATCCACGAAAGCCGCATCGGTGATATAGTAATGTGCCCGCACCACATCGGCCATCTCGAAGCCGCCGTCCCCGAGCGCCTTGGCGATCGTCGCCAGGCAATTGCGCGTTTGTGCCTCTACGGTCTCCGGCATCGACATGGTCGCATAATCGTAGCCGGTCGTTCCGGACACGAAACACCAGTCGCCCTGCACCACGGCGCGCGAATAGCCGGCGGTGTTCTCGAAGGGCGAACCGGTGGAGATCAGTTTTCGCATAGGTCCTCCTTTTTTGCAGCGTAGGCGGTTTGGCGAAAGCGGCGGTGACGGCCGATCTCCCCCCAAGTGGGGAGATGTCCGGGGCGCGCGAAGGATCGCGGCAGAACGATCTAATTCGCCGACCCCAGCGCCTTGTCCAGCGCTTCCTTGACGTCGGCCGGCCATGTACTCACCGCTGGCCACGCGTCCGGCTCGGGCTTGTCGCCGCGGCGGGCGAAATAGAGCTTCTGGTTGACCGGGTCAACGGCCATGAAGCCGTCATTGCCGCCGCAATCATGCGGCACGCAGCCGCTGGCAAAAAAGGCGCCCGAAGCGGTCTCCTCAGTACCGCCGCCGACCAGCAGGCTGGTCGCGATGTCGGGCATGTCCTTGCCGAGCAGCGTCTCGGCTAGCCTGTAGACGGCCTCGTTGTGGAAGGCATCAATGATGTTGTCGTATTTCGACGGATCGATGTCTTTCCAGTCGGTGCCCGGCTCCGGCATGTAGGTCAGATTACCGGACGTCGTCAGTCCGTCCGTCGGCGACCATTGCAGCGCCGGCTTGGAATCACCCGGCAGCAGATAGGGCACGAAATAGATGGCGCTGTCGGAGATCGCGGCCGGCGGCGCGCCGCATTCATCCTGCTCGACCGTGGTCGTCTGGATCGTGCCGCCTTCCGGCTTCCACACGATCACCTTGGCCGGGCCGCATTGATTGCCGCCGTCGCCGACATCGACCAGCGCCACCTTGACGCCGCCGACCTCGACGATCTTGTCGAAGAAGACGTCGTAATTGCGCGCCAGTTCCTTGCCGTCGAAGGCGAGCACCCGTTCCCCGTACTCTTCCTCCTGGGTGATAGTCAGTTGGCCGCCCTCGAACGGCATCGGCGCCTGTTTGTCATTGTCGGCTAGGGCCGCATTGCTCAACGCGCCCTGGTCGGCGGCCCCGCCGGACGCATCGTCAGCCGGCACGAGCACCACGTCGGTCTGTGCATGCGCGCCTGCCACCGGCATCAGAATCCACGCCAGCGCGCAGGCCCCGGCAAGAAGCGAACGTGTCATGACTGTTCCCTCCGTTCAGCCGCCACGAACCCGGCCTGTCGCGGCCAGGTCATCGTACCGCTCAGGCCCAGGGGCGCTCAGCAGCGTTCTTCTTCTCGAACGAAGCGATGGCGCCGGCCTTCTCCATGGTCAGACCGATATCGTCGAGCCCGTTGAGCAGGCAGTGGCGCTTGAATTCGTCGAGGTCGAACTTGACCACGCCCCCGTCCGGCCCGCGAATTTCCTTGGCTTCGAGATCGACCGACAGCGTCGCGTTGGAACCGCGCGAGGCATCGTCCATCAGCTTCTCCAGGTCTTCCGCGCTGACGGTGATCGGCAAGATGCCGTTCTTGAAGCAGTTGTTGTAGAAAATGTCGGCGAACGAGGTCGAGATGACGCAGCGGATGCCGAAATCGAGCAGCGCCCACGGCGCATGTTCCCGGCTCGAACCGCAGCCGAAATTGTCGCCGGCGACCAGGATCTGCGCCTTGCGGTAGGCCGGCTTGTTGAGCACGAAGTCCGGGTTTTCCGAGCCGTCGTCCTTGTAACGCATTTCGGCGAACAGGCCGGTGCCGAGCCCGGTGCGCTTGATCGTCTTGAGATAATCCTTGGGGATGATCATGTCAGTGTCGACATTGACGATCGGCATCGGCGCGGCGACACCGGTGAGCTTGGTGAATTTTTCCATGGTTCTTGCCCGTCTTCTTCTCGTTGCGGGGAATTGCTGGCGCCCGGTTTACACAATGCCGCGGGCAAATAAAAGACGGCTGTTTTTGGACTTCCGTCGTCGATCGAAACACAAAATCGGTACAAAACAGCTTCAAAACCACCTGCCCATGGTGCACTTTTGTCGACATGACAACGCGATCCACGATCCTTTACGCCAGCGAACCGGGCCTCGGCATCGCCGAGTTCCGCCGCGTTCTGGTGGAATCCGGCCTCGGCGAGACACGGCCCGTCGATGATCATGCCCGTTTGAAGGCGATGCTCACGAGTGCCGACCTGGTGCTCACCGCGCGCATCGATGCACCGGGCAAGCCGCTGGTTGGTGTCGCTCGCGGCATCACCGACTTTTCCTGGGTCTGCTATATCTCCGAGCTCGCTGTTTCTGCATCGGCGCAAGGGCTGGGTATCGGCAAGGGCCTGATGGATGAGGCACGCCGGCAACTCGGACCTTCCGTTGCCATCAGCCTGATCTCCATACCCGACGCCGTCGGCTTCTATGAGCGTATCGGCATGGAGCGCATGCCCAACGCATTCTGGTTCGGCCGCAAGCGCTGAAATCCACTCCCAGCGACCTCAACCCGCGCATTCTGCCTCTTGACATGCAACCAAATGGTTGCATATTAGAGTCATGAGCATGGATGCTGTCTTTCGCGCCTTGGCCGACCCGACACGCCGGCGATTGCTGGACAGCCTTCATGCCAGGAACGGGCAGACGCTGAACGCGCTGTGCGGTGAGATGGACATGACGCGCCAGGCGGTGACCAAGCATCTGGCGATCCTGGAAGAAGCAAACCTCGTCGCCACCATCCGCAAGGGACGCGAGAAGCAACATTATCTGAATCCCGTTCCCATCAACGAGATCGCCGAACGCTGGATCGGCAAATTCGAGCGGGGGCGACTGGGCGCCCTCGGCGATTTGAAGAAACGTCTCGAAAGGGAAGACTGATGAGCAACATTTTCGTTTATGTCACCTACATCCGCACTTCGCCCGAAAAACTCTGGCAAGCACTGACCGCGCCGGAGTTCCAGCGGCAATATTTCCTCGGCGCTCAGATGCTAAGCGACTGGAAACAAGGTTCGGCGTGGAAGATGGTTTACACCGACGGCCGGGTCACCGACAGCGGCGAGGTCCTCGAGATCGATCCACCCAAGCGCATCGTGCTCAAATGGCGCAACGAGTTCATGCCCGAGGTCAAGGCGGACGGCTACACACGCTGCACCTTCGCCCTCGAGCAGGAGGGCGAGATGATGAAGCTCGCCATCACACACGAAGCCGATGGACCGCACAAGCTGCTTGGCCATGTGGCGAACGGCTGGCCGCTCATCCTGTCCAGCCTGAAGAGCCTGCTCGAAACCGGCAAAGGCCTGTCGCGCCCGGCGTCGAAGGCTTGAGGTTGTTTCGATAGCGAAACGTTTCTGGAGGACAGGTGATGCACGGTTCCGCGGTGCACAGCATGACCAATGGCGAGACCGTCATGGCGAGCGCCGATGTTCGCGCGCCGCCCGAGCGGATATTTGACGCGCTCGTTACACGCGAGGTCGAGCGCTGGTGGGGGTCCGCCAGGACCTACCGGATGACCGGATGGGCGGCCGACCTCCGCGTCGGCGGCCGCTGGAGCGTCACCGTCGAGACGGCGGCCGGCAGACACCTGCCCGCCAGCGGCGAATTCCTGGAGATCGAAGAGCCGCGCCGGATCGTGCAGACGCGGAGATACGACTGGGACCATCCGACGCTTGGCCGCCGCGAAACCAAAGTCGCCTGGCTGCTGGAGCCGATCGCCGGCGGCACACGCGTCACCATCTGCCATGGCGGCTTCGCCGGCCTCGCTGCTGCCGCAACGAAGCATGCCGAAGGCTGGGCCCGGGTGCTGGGCTGGCTTCAGGCGTATCTTGGTACGGGCGGCTTGGTGGCGGCTCAATCCACCAAGCAACGGTAGCATCCCTTCGCGCCAGCGTTAAATTACATTCAATTCCCGAAACGGCCGCCCGTCGGCGATCCGGCTGTACCCGAACGCCGAGCAATCCACCGTGCGATAGCCGCCATGCACGATCAGTTCGGCCAGCGCCTTGCCGACCGCCGGAGCCTGCTGCAAGCCGTGGCCGGAAAAACCGTTGGCGAAGAGGAAATTGCCGACCTCCGGGTGCGGGCCGATCACCGCGTTCTGGTCGAGCGTATTGTAGTCGTAATGGCCGACCCAGGCGCGCGTCGGCTTGATCGCCTCGAAGGCCGGAATGCGGGTCGCCAGCACCGGCCAGATCACCTCTTCGAACAGCGGCCAGTCGGGGTCGAAGTCGGCGGGGTCGGCCGGTCCTTCGCCCTCTTCCGGCTCGGCGCCGCCGGTGATGTAGACCGAGCCCTCCGGCCGGACATAGATGCCGCTCGGGTCGACCAGCAGCGGCATGTCGTCATATTTTTCGCGCGCCTCGAAGACGAAGACATTGCGCTTGCGCGGCTCCACCGGCAGCGCCAGCCCGGCCATTGCTGCCACCTTGCCGGCATTCGGCCCGGCGGCGTTAACGACGGTGCCGGCCTCGAGCCGCTCGCCATTGTCGAGGGTCACACCGGCGACGCGCTTCCCCTGCCGCTCGATACCGGTCACCGACGCTGTGATGAAATCGATGTTCTTGCTTCGCAGTGCCTTGCGGAACAGCATCAGCATCGCATGCGCGTCGAACCAGCCTTCGCCGCTGCGGCCATAGGCGCCGGCGGAAATGCCCTCGACCGACAGCCACGGAAAGCGGCGGACGAGCGCCTCGGCATCCTCGAGCACGATGTCGGCGCCCTCGGCCATCTGCGCCTCGTGGTTGGCCCGCAGGAACGGCAGCCCGTTCTCGCCGGCAAGGATGAGGTAGCCGCCTTCGCGAAAGCCGATATCGGCGTCCGCGCCAAACTCTTCCCTGAGCCGCCGGAACAGTTTCAGCGTGAATTGCGACAGCCGGATGTTTTCCGGGATCGAGAACTGCTGGCGGATGGAGGCGCAGGACAGCGTGGTCGCGGCGCGGGAAAATTGCGGGTCGCGCTCGACAAGCGCGATCGAGCCCGAAAACCCTTCCTCGCGCAGATAATAGGCGACCGAGGAGCCGACGATGGCTCCGCCGATGATGACGATGTCGTAATGCACCTTTTGGCCCTTCCGATCTGAACCGCCGAGTCACGCCGCCGGCAGGATGATCTCGAAGCGCGTGCCGCTCGCCGAGTCAACCAGCCGGATCGTGCCATCATGCGCTTTCAGGAGGGCCAGCACGATGCCGAGGCCCATGCCGGTGCCGCCGGAATCGCGGCGCGTGGTGAAGAACGGCTCGAAGATGCGGCCTCGGTTGCTGGGCGAGATGCCGGCGCCGTCGTCAGCGACCACGATGGTGGCCTTGCCGTCTGCTTTTGCGGCTGTGACCGATACCAGCGTCGTGCCGTGCCGCGCCGAATTGTCGATGAGATTGGCCAGCACGATCGCCGCGTTTTCGGCCGATATGCGCAGCCCGATCTCGGTGCCCGCCTCGACGCGCACCGCCAGCCTGTCGTCGGCCGGCAGCAGCGCCAGCGCAGCAGTGAGCGACGTGCTTTCGCCGCTGGGCTCGAGATTTTCGGCGCGCGCCAGGTCGAGCAGGCGGCGCACCAGCAGATTGAGCCGGCCGGCATCGGTGACGATATTGTCCGAAAACCGCCGCCGCTCGGCCTCGTCCATCGCGCTGCCTGAATCGCGCAGCAGTTCGGCGGCCCCCTGGATCGCCGTCAGCGGCGATTTGAGCTCGTGCGAGACGTGGGTGGCAAAGGTCTGGATGCCGTCGGAGCGTGCGTGCAGCTTTTCGGCCATGTCGAGGAAAGCAGCAGAGAGTTCACCCATTTCGCGCGTGCCGTGGTGATCGAGCGGCCTGATCGCCGCGCGGTCGCCGGCGGCGATGCGTTTCGTGCGTTCCATCAGCGCATAGATCGGACGGCTGACGGCGCGCAGGAAGACCAGCCCGATCAGCAGCGCGCCGCCGAGGATGGCGATTGCCGCCAGCGCCACCTTGCCGCGCTCGCCATAGAGATGCTTGACGATGTTGTTCGGCGTCCGCGACAGATAGACGACGCCGGCGACCTTGCCGGAGACCGCAACCGGCATGGCGACAAAGACGCGAACCTTGGTGCCGCGGCTGACCGAATAGAGCGGCGGCGACGGCTGGTCGGGAACCCGCAGCCTGAGCGCGCTGGCGTAGCGGCCGGCAAGCGCTGCGCGAACCTCTTCGACAGCCGCGAGCGACAGGCCGGCCTCCTCACGGCCGGCGATGACCACGCCTCTGGGATCGAGCAGCCGGAAGCCGGCGAGCGTGGTCTTCTGCGTCTCGGCAAGAATGCCCGACAGGCGTGCGCCGATTGAAGCGAAGGCGGGATCGGCGCTGGCCGCGGTGGCCGCGGGCCGGGTCGGCAGGATCCCGTCGGACGCAAGATCGAGGCCCGGTTCGATCGGCTGGTAGGGAGAGGCCCGATCGCTGGTGTTGGGTGAAGGCACGGGTGCGCCTAGCTTTTCCGGGGCAATGCCGGCCTCGCGAACCTCTTGCGCATAGATCGCGCCAAGGGCGGCGCCTTGGGCGATCAGCTCGGCCTCGGTCTGCCGGATCAGCTGGTTCTCGTAGAGCCGGAAGAAAAACAGGCCGGCCAGCGGCAGCGCCATCACCATGATCAGGATGGCGATGACGACCGTGGCGAGGCGAGGCCGCCATTTGCTGCCAATCAGTCCTTGGGCGCTCACGCGCCGCATCCGCCCAGCCGAAAACCGACGCCGTGCACGGTCTCGATCGCATCGACGCAGCCGACGGCCGCTAGCTTGGCGCGGATATTGCGGATATGGCTGTCGACGGTGCGGTCTGCGACATGGATATTGGCCGCATAGGCGTTGGCCATCACCATGTCGCGGCCAAGCACATACGCCGGCCGCGCCAAAAAGCCTTTCAGGATCGCGAATTCGATCGACGTCAGCGCCAGCGGCTTGCCGTCGAAGCTGGCTGTATGGCTTGCCGGAACCAGCAACAGTCTGCCATGCGAGAATTGCCGGTCGTCGGCTGGTTCCGGCGTGGGCCGCGCGCGGCGCAGAATGACGTTGACGCGGGCGACCAGCTCGCGCGGGCTGAACGGCTTGGTGACATAATCATCGCCGCCCATCTCCAGCCCGAGGACGCGGTCGATCTCTTCATCCCGCGCGGACAGGAACAGCACCGGCAGGTCGGATGTGTGGCGCAGCCGCCGGCACACTTCCAGCCCCGTCCATTTCCGGCATGCCGATGTCGAGCACGACGAGATCGGGCGCATGGCGCTCTATCGCCTGCAAGGCAGCCGCGCCGTCCGGCACCGCCAGCGTTTTCATGCCGGCCTTTTCCAGCGCGAAGCAGATGATTTCGCGAATGTGCGGGTCGTCGTCGGCGACCAGTATGTGGTGCGGCATCAAATCAGCGGCCCGGCATGAAGGGTTCGGACATCGGAGGAACCACGAACGGGCCACGCCTGTCGAGGGCGCGGTTGAGCCGCCAGTCACGAAAGCTCCAGCCCCGCCAGTTTTCCTGGCCGGCGCGGAAGCGTGCTTCGTCCTGTGCATACCAGCCGGCGAGTTCGCGGATGGAGGCATCCTCCGCGGAAACCGTCCTGCTCTGGTGCTGGACGAAGCGATCGACCGCCGGCAAGGCGCCGGGCCCGAGCGAGCGCAGGTACCAGACGTCGAGCTGGGTGCCTTGGCCGGTCATTTCGAAGCAATGGTCGACATTGTAGTTGGCGATCAGCGCGGCAAAGTTGATGAACGAGCAGGCATAGAGCGTCGCCGATAGCGTCAGAAGATTGGCGGAAAGCAGCCATTCGTTGGACTTTTCGCGCGCGATGCGGGCCATGATCAGGACAAGGCCCGCCGCCACCAGCCCCATCCAGACGAACGCAGCGACACGCCAATAGGTCAGCGCATAGATACCGATATAGAGATCGAGCCGCAGGATCGACGAGATCACCAGGAGGATGTTCTGCGCCACCCAGGCATAAACCAGCCGGCGGATGAGCGGATCGCCGGAGGTCGCACTTCCCGGCCGCAGCGCCGCCAGCACGAAGCCGGCGGCCAGCAGCGCCGTGACGATCAGCGGATAGGCGCCGCGATGCGCGTAGGCGGCATAGGTCAGCCCGTCGGGAAGCGCGATGCCGCCCCACAGATAGGTGGCGTCGAGTGCGCTCTGCACCGCGAACAGGATGTTGAAGACGACGAGCGCGCGGAGGATAGCGGCCTTGCCGAAGACGATGTCCTCGATGGTGGTCCTGGTGGCCGGCGTCGCCGGTGCGCTGGCTGGCGACACCCTGCGGCGGCGGAGAAAGCGCGGCAGGCGCGGCCGCAGAAAGGCCCAGACGCAGGCAAGCACGAACAGCCAGAAGGCGAGACGTGGCAGCTGGACGAGTTCGAGCAGTGCCATCAGGTCGATCAGCGAGAACCAATATTCGATGACCGGATTGGCGGCGCCGAACAGCGCGAGGAACACTGCGCCGAGGCCCAGCGGCATGACCCAGACGGCGATCGCCGCAAGGCGCACGCGCCGCCGGCCAAGCCGCCGCGCCGCCCTGCGCCAGCGGAAGAAATCAAGGACGAGCCGAAATGGCGTTGCAAGCAGGAACAGCGAGAGTTGGCCGGCAATACGGGCAAGGCCGCGCCGCAACCGTCCGACCAGTGAAAGCGCGAAGATGGCCGTCGCCGCCAGCGCGATCGAGACGGACAGTGCGCTGACATTTTCCACAAGCGGCAGCAGCGCCATAAACAGCGCAACCGGCTTGAACCAGAACCTGCCGTCGTTGAAGGCGCCGAGAGGATGGACAGCCATGCTCGCTGCGGCAATCGCAACGCCGAACAGGAAAAGCGTGATGCCCGCCGGTTGGCCATAGAAGAAAAAATCGGCCAGCGCGGCGAGCAGGACGGCAACGCCGAAGCGGTTGCAATAGCTCGGCGCCGCCGAGAGGAATACTATCATGATCGGGCTTTCTCGGCGGCTTTGATGCGGCCGGTGGGCGGGGATTTCCGGACGAAAGGGAGGAGGTTTACCGAAGTCCGGGGCGGATCGACGAGCCACCAGCTTTCGCGGCGAAGCCGGTACGGCAGGGACCAACGGGAGTTCGTTTGCTCTTGCATGCCGCCCTTGTCGCATCCGGTCGGGTGGCAAGCGGGGCGGAGACGAGGAGATTTTCCGAAATTGCGTGCAGTTTTTATGCACGGCTTGCCTCGGCCGGCTGCAGACGGCATAGATCGGAGATGACCAGCGAAAGCTACCGCCCGCGCCGCTCGGTGCTTTACGTCCCGGCTTCGAACGACAAGGCGCTGGCCAAGATCCAATCGCTGGCCTGCGATACCGTCGTCATCGATCTCGAGGACGCCGTCGCCCCGGCCGACAAGTCTTCCGCGCGCGAAAAACTGGCGGCGATTTTCGCCGGCCGTTCCAACCGGCGCTGCGAGATGGTGGTGCGCATCAATGCGCTGTCGAGCGAATGGGGCGGCGCCGACCTGCTGGCCGCGGCAAAATGCACGCCCGACGCCATCCTGCTGCCCAAGGTCGACACGCCGCGCGACATTCTCGAGGCCGGCGACGTGCTCGACGACAATTTTATCGCCGACGAAGTCAAGCTGTGGGCGATGATCGAGACGCCCAAGGCGCTGCTCAATATCGGGCCGATTGCCGAGCTGGGCCGCGATCCGGCCTCTCGACTGGCTTGTTTCGTTGCCGGAACGAACGACCTGGTCAAGGACACCGGAATTCTCGCCACGCCCGATCGGCGCTATCTCGTTCCATGGCTGATGCAAATGGTGCTCGCCGCGCGTGCCGGCGGCCTCGACCTGCTCGATGGCGTCTTCAATGATTTTCGCGATATGGACGGGTTTGCGCGCGAGTGCACGGAAGCGGCCGCCATGGGTTTTGACGGCAAGTCGCTGATCCATCCGGCCCAGATCGAAGCCGCGAACCGCGCCTTTGCACCGTCGCCCGAAGCAATAGCCGAGGCGCGCGCGGTCAAGGATGCCTTCGCGCTCGCCGAAAATACCGGTAGGGCGGTAGTTGCGCTGAACGGCAAGATGGTCGAGCGACTGCATCTGGCGCAGGCCGAAAAACTGCTGGCGAAGGCCGCCGCTGTTCGCGCATGACTAACGTAACTGCGACGGGATTGAAGAATGAAACTCTACCGCTTTCTGTCCGGCCCGGACGATGCCAGCTTCTGCCACAAGGTGACGGCGGCGTTGAACAAGGGCTGGCACCTGTTCGGCTCGCCGACCTATGCCTATGACCAGGAAGCCAAGACCATGCGCTGCGGCCAGGCCGTGGTGAAGGACATCGAGGGCCAGGAATACGTCCCCGACACCAAGCTCAGCGACTGGTAGGGAGGTTCGCTGAAGCGCTCGTCCTTCGTCATCCTAGGGCGTAGCAGTCGCGAAGCGACGTCGCGGAGTACCCTAGGATCCATATGTGGACGGCGCCCTGCCTGCAACGGTTGTTTTGCGTCGTTTTCGATCGCTTGCGTCCATATGTCCGGCC
>NZ_JAMYLR010000040.1:0-52258 GCF_040318155.1 Mesorhizobium sp. M1307
CCCCCCCCCCCCCCCCCCCCCCCCCACCCCCCCCCCCCCCCCCGCCCCCCCCCCCCACCCCCCCCAACCCCGCCCCCCCCCCCCCCCCCCTCCCCGCGGGGGGCGCCCCACGGCTGCCCGAACTTTCACGTCAATCGATGATCTTGACGATCTTGCGCGTGCCTGGGTCGACGACGACGGTGCGATTGTCGACGATGACATAGCGGTATTTGACGCTGGGGACTTCATGAAGCTCGACGGTATCGGGGAGCGTCGAGCCGATGTTGAGCTCCACCCCAGGGATTTTCACCGAGGCCAGCGGCTGCTTTTTCACATACTCCTTGATGACCGTTTCCTGCTGCGGTTCGATGACAACGTCTTGCGCCGCAGCGGCGCCGATGCCTGCCAGCAGCAAAAATCCCGCCACCGCGGTGGAAAGATGCATTCTCATGGTCGTCTCCTTTGCGAACTCGGTCCGCTCTTCACGCCAAGGCTCACTCGAACGGAAGGCAGCTGAAAACGTTCCGTCGACGGGGCTTCGGTCCCGCCCGGCAGGGACCAACCGACGTGTTGCCGCAGGACCTAAGTCTGATCCTTGCGCGCAAAGGGTGGGTTTGCCGCGTGACCCGGAACCGCCGCGGCACCTAGCCGTTGCTGGCTGCACGTTCCAGGAGGATTCCATGGAAAAGGTCGACGGTTGCTCGCACCGGTCCTGGCTGTTTCCATTCCGATCGAACCCGGCATCTGCGCAGCCCTGTCCCTTCCTGCGCCGATAAGGGTTCGCGCGTCACTTTGTGGCGGGCGAACCCTCAAATTGCTGCGTGCACCAAAGTTGACCCCCTGAAGCGAAGAGAAGGGGCGAGGAGAGCGGAAATGGCCGACGACAAGAGCAAGCGAGACTTCAGCGACCGCAATCGCGTTTCGGCGGATGAGTATTACGAGGTCGAATATTTCGCGCGGGAGAATGGTGTTTCGCCCAGCCAGGTGAGCAAGCTGATCAAAAGGACCGGTGGCGACCGGATGATCCTCTCGCAGGCGGTGAAGGCATTGCGCGAGCGCAAGTGAGCTGGCGGCGAAGCCAACGGTGGAGAGGCGCTGATCGCGATCGGCCGAGATCCGGCCAGCTATCGACAACGTGCCCGGATGCCGCCGCTTCGGCCAAGCGCAATGCCCCGCTACTTCTTCGATTCCGATGAAGACGGAATCGTCTATTCCGACGATCAGGGAACGTTATATGACGATCTCCCGCTGGTCAGGAAAGAAGCCCTTCGCACATTGGCCGAGATGGCCAGGGATGGCCTTCCTCATCGCAGGATTGCAGTCAAGGTCCGGGACGACCGTGGCGGTCTGGTCCTTGAAGTGGCTTTGACCTTTGCCGTTGAAACGCGGCACTTCGACGAGCGGATTTTCCAGATCGACTTGCGCACGAACTGACGGCTCGATCATCATCGCGCCGACCATCATCAGATTTCTGGTGCAGCGGCATCTTCCCCTAGCGCGGAACATTAGAAGTCTCTAATTGTTATCTTAAGCAGCGGGAACCTCCCAGGATTCTGCTGCAGATCGGGTGCAACCCGATCGGCCCGCGCCCTCCGCCAGAGGCGCGGGCTTCGTTTGTTTAGCCGATGCGCAACGCCATGCGGCGGAAGCATATTGGAGACCTGCGGGAGCACTAGTAACATCAGTCGCTACCGTGGCGCCCTGGCGCCCAGGCAACGGAGCCCGTCGTCCGACAGGGCGGCGGGCTTTTTTGACGCGGGTCGGTCATCACGCAATCGATGGAATTCTGGCCGGCGCTGCTTCGTGTGGCATGGGGTAAGGTGCCCTGACGCAGCGCCGGCCAAGCGGAAATCAGGTCCGCCGCAGCCAGATTGTAGCCGCGCTGGCGCAGCAGGTAATTGCGTGATCGCGGAAGCTACACCATGCAGAGCCCTCCCCAGCAGTTCGGCCTGCCAGCGGCTGACCCGAGGCATTCATTCATTCTGACGATGCACCGGACGCCCCGACGGCGGAAATTGGACACCGCGCTCGCTCTCGATTCAGCGGCCGGTGTTCCCTGCAGATTTCGGACGAAAGGCCATTCTATCCTTGTTGCGCCTGGATTCTTATCAGATCGTGGCAAGGATTGCCTTTCCGGCCGCGTTTGCCGGCGTTCTGCTGTTCGCCCTTCTGCCGGAGCAACTCCTGCAGGGCCTTGGCCTGGCTTTCACGTTTGATCACGACAAGCTCAATCACGCCGCCGCCTTCGTCATCCTGGCGGCTCTCGGAAGTCTCGGCTGGCCGGAACGCAAGGCGAAGCTGATCGTACTCCTCGTTCTCACGGGTGCGGCGATCGAGGGGCTTCAGGCCGTGCAACTGATAGGGCGCGACCCGGATTTATTCGACTGGGCGGCCGACTGCGCGGGAATCGCGTGCGGACTGATGGTTGCAGGCTGGACAAAGCGGCTCGCCGGCGGATTGCCATAGCTCGAAAGCGCATAACGGAATCGGCGCGCCCGTGCCCCAATAAGGGGAAAATGGCCGGCGCCACTTGGGGGGCGCGTTGGGGTAAGTTGCCTGATGGGGCGCCGGCCAGGCGGAAAATTACGTCCGCCGCAAAATAACATAGCAGGAATGGCAAAGCGCGGCAGTAGCGTGATCGCGGAAGGTCCGCGTTGGCGCCCCGGTGCGGTGACCCGTTTTGGATCAACAAATCTGGCACCTGAATTGCATTGCAGGCAATGCCGGGAAATCCCGGCAATCGTCCCCGAATATGGGGCCTCGCCGCTTCGCAAATGGAGCGGCGGGCCTTTTTGCCGGATGTTGAAAAGTAGGCCGATCAGCGGCTTAGCTGATCACAGTGTGCTTAACCCGATTTCCCCTACCAAGTGCTTATTCTCACAAGAGAAATTCTAAAGCGCCCAAGCATCGGTGCTTGACACAGGTTTCGACAACTGGATAAGTGGATACACAGATACGCTCTGATCGGACCAGGGACATGGCAGCTGACGCAATCGAGCCGTTGGGCATCGCGACCGCCGAGGAGGAAGCTTATCGCCACATTCAGCGGGCCCTGAGGATGGGGCGTTATCGGGCCGGGGACCGGCTGATCCCGGAAGAGATCGCGACGGAAATCGGCATGAGCCGCATGCCGGTTCGCGAAGCATTCCGCCAACTGGCCGCGGAAGGTCTTGTGGTCATTCGCCCGAACCGTGGCTGCATCGTCGCCGGGCTTACCCTCGACGAGATCTACGAAACGTTTGAAATGCGCTCGGTGCTCGAAGGGCTGGCGGTGAGGCTTGCCATGCCGCACATCGATGTCGAAGTGCTTGAAGAACTGGAACGCCAGCTTGACCGCATGGAGCGCGCCAGCCAGACCGGCAGCAGCGACTGGGTCGTGCGCCATCAGGCCTTCCATTTGCAGATTTGCCAATTGAGCAACAGACCCAAGCTGGTCCGGCAGATCGCCAGCCTGCACGTCGTGATCGAGCCCTACCTGCGCATCTGGTTCGACTATGTCGACAAACCCGCCAGCGCGCGTGCCGAGCACGAGATCCTGATCGACGTGCTGCGGTCAGGTGATGCCGGCAAGGCTGAGATCGTCATGCGGGATCATATCGTCGAGACAGCGCCGCTTCTGGCCAACTTCGCAAGTCCCGGCCGCCGCTA
Organism: Mesorhizobium sp. M1307; assembly: GCF_040318155.1. Classification (NCBI taxonomy): domain Bacteria; kingdom Pseudomonadati; phylum Pseudomonadota; class Alphaproteobacteria; order Hyphomicrobiales; family Phyllobacteriaceae; genus Mesorhizobium; species Mesorhizobium sp. M1307. The sequence continues at coordinate 3,628 of NZ_JAMYLR010000040.1, forward strand.
GGGAATACCGTCTAACTCGTTGAAGCCGGAAGATAATCCGGCACGACGAAAGGGAACTGTCATACCGGCAAAAAGAGGAGAATGATATGAAAATTAGCCGCATCACAGCCATTGCGTCGGTCCTGTTCGGCCTGGTCCAGGCCGCCGTTGCACAAGAAACACCAAAGGCAATTACCATTGCCACCGAAGGAGCCTACGCGCCCTGGAATTTCACAACAGCCGACGGCAAGCTGGACGGCTTCGAAGTCGATCTCGCCAATGATCTGTGCGGGCGAATGAAGATCGAGTGCAAGATCGTCGCACAGGACTGGGACGGCATGATCCCCGCGCTGACCGTCGGCAAGTTCGATGTGATCATGGCGAGCATGTTCATCACTGAAAAACGTCTGAAGATCATTGACTTTACCCAGCCGTATGCCGTGGATCCCTCAGGTTTCGCGGTCGCCAAGGATAGCGAACTGGGCAAGCTCGGCATCTCCAACGAGCGGTTCAAGCTGGAGAATGAAGCCTCTGCGCAGGCGGCAATCGACACGCTCAAGCCATTGCTGAAGGGAAAGATCATTGGAGTTCAGGCTGCAACGGCGAACCTGGAATTTGTGAAAAAATACTTCTCGGACGTCGCCGAGATTCGCGAATACAAGACCACCGAGCAACACGATCTCGATCTTGCCGCGGGTCGCATCGACGCGCTGTTCGCGCAACAGACAGCGCTGGCCGCCACGCTGAGCAAGCCGGAGTTCAGCGACTATACGCTTGCAGGACCAGGATTTGTCGGGGGTCTCTTCGGTCTTGGCTCCGGGGCCGGCATCCGCAAAGAGGACACCAAGCTGAAAGACATGCTCAACGGCGCCATCGATGCCGCGACCGCCGACGGCACGATCAAAACCCTGTCGCTTAAATGGCTCAAGAGCGACGTCACTCCAGTCAAGTAAGCGCTTGCCGGCGAACGGCCATTCCTGACCACGTTCCGGAGCTGAGCCGTTCGTCCTGCCGGGGGCATCAATGCCGGGGGTATCAATGCCGGGGGTATCAATGGTTGACGCATTCCGGCTGCTTGGTTTCCAGCACGGAGGTTGGGGGGCTGCTCTTCTCATGGCGGCCTCGGTCACAGTGCTCCTGTCTGTGCTGGGCTTTGCGCTTGGCGCTGTCTTTGGCGGGCTGGCAGCGGCCGGGCGTCTCCGCAACTCCAAAATATTGAGGTTCTTGGCCCTTGGCTATTGCACGGTTTTCAGGGGCGTGCCCGACCTTCTGACCATTTATCTGCTTTACTATGGAGGTAGTGTCGCCCTGACCTCGCTTGGTCATAGCCTGGGCGGGTCCGGATTCGTCGGCGTTCCGGCCTTTGCCACTGGAACCTTGGCTATCGCGATCATCTCGGGCGCCTATCAAGCCGAGGTCTATCGAGGGGCTTACCTCGCCATCGACCAGGGACAGCACGATGCCGCTTGCGCGCTTGGTCTCAACCGGCTGCAGCGGCTGCGACAGGTTATTTTTCCCCAGCTCCTGAGATACGCGCTGCCAGGTCTCGGCAATGTGTGGCAGTTGGTTCTGAAGGACTCGTCGCTGATATCGGTAATCGGCCTCGTTGAACTGATGCGCCAGGCGCAGATCGCTGCAGGTTCGACCCGTGAACCGTTCATCTTCTACATTGCTGCAGCCTTGCTCTATCTGGCTATCGCTTCCGTCACGGGCCACGCCTTTTACCGTCTGGAACGCAAGGCGCCGTGGCGCGTCCGGTCGGCATGATAGATTTCAGTTTTTTCCTCGAAATCCTGCCGAAGCTACTCGCCGGCCTGCCGCTCACGATGGAACTGGCCCTGACTTCCATCGTTGCCGGCTTCGTTCTTGCCGTCACATTGGCGCTTGCCCAGCAATCGGAATCGCCCTTCGTCGTCTTGCCGATCCGTGGCTTCGTTGCCGTGTTCAGGGGCACGCCTCTGCTGGTGCAGATTTTTCTGACCTATTATGGCCTTGGTCAATTCCGGCACCAACTGTCGGCAATTGGATTATGGGCCGTTTTCCGCGAACCCTACTGGTGCGCAATCATCGCGCTGACACTCAACACCACCGCCTATGGCAGCGAAATCCTCCGCGGCGCGATTCAATCGGTGCCACGCGGCCTTGTCGAGGCGGCCCGGTCTGTCGGCCTGTCCACCTATTTGACCTATCGGCACGTTATCCTGCCGCTGGCCTTTCGCCAGGCGCTGCCGAGTTACGGCAATGAAATCATCCTGATGATCAAGGGCACGTCTCTGGCTTCCATCGTGACCTTGATGGAGGTGACTGGAATTGCCCAGGGATTGATCTCCCAGACCTACCGCGCCTTTGAAGTCTTCATCTGCGCGGGCGCCATTTATCTCACTTTGAACTTCGCGATCATCCGTGCCTTGGCGGCACTCGAATACTGGATGTCGCGGCATCTGCGGCACCGCCCCTCGACGATGAGCGACGCCGCCTCTTGAGCACGATCAGAAGGGCATAGCATGCGAAATTTTGAGAAACCAACGCGCTCGGTCGTCGTTTCACGCGAGGCCATGGCCGCCACCTCTCATCCGTCGGCGACCCTGACGGCGGTGGAGATCATGGCGGCCGGCGGCAACGCCATGGATGCCGCCATCGCAGCCTGCGCGGTGCAATGTGTCGTCGAGCCAGCCTCGACCGGCATTGGAGGCGACTGCTTCGCTCTTCTGTCGCGAAACGGATCCGGCGAGGTCATCGCCTACAACGGATCGGGCAGGACACCCGCCGCCCTGACAATTGACTGGTTCCTCGAACGTGGCATGGCCGAGGTGGCCCGCAATTCTCCCGGCTCCGTCACCATCCCGGGAGCCATCGATGCCTGGACCAGACTGCACGCTGATCATGGACATATGCGCTTCGATCAAATCCTGGCCCCCGCTATACGTTTCGCCGAGGAAGGCTACGCCATTTCACCGCGGGTCCATCGTGACTGGGCGTTGGAAGAAGAACTTCTGGCCTCCGATGTAGCCGCGAAACGGATTTTCCTGCCAAACGGCCGCGCGCCACGTGTTGGCGAAGTGCATCGCCAGCCTGAGTTGGCTGCAACGCTGCGGCTGATCGCCAAGAAGGGACGAGAGGCCTTCTACACTGGCCCTGTGGCCGACGACATGGTCGCCTATCTTCGTGGGCTCGGCGGATTGCACACACTCGAAGATTTCGCCTCGGCAACAGGCGAATACGTGACCCCGATCAGCACGGCGTTCCGAGGCTGCGATGTGTTCGAATGTCCGCCGAATGGCCAGGGTGTGATCGCGCTGCTCATTCTAAACATCCTCTCGCGCTTCGAAGCGCACGGCGACCCGCAATCCGCGGACCGGCTTCACCTGGAAATCGAAGCGACACGCCTCGCTTACGCCGCGCGTGACCTGCTCGTCGCCGATCCCGACACGTCCGAGGTCCCGGTGGCCGACATGTTGTCGAATGCCTGGGCCGATCGTCTGGCCGGCATGATTGACCTAAAGCGCGCCCGCGCGGACCTGCCGGCGTTCGATATGCCGCTGCACAGCGACACGGTCTATATTTCCGTTGTCGATAAGGACCGCAATGCGGTCAGTTTCATCAACTCGGTCTTCGACAGCTTTGGCTCGGGCCTGGTCTCGCCACGCTCCGGTGTCGTCTTGCACAATCGCGGGCAAAGCTTTTCGCTTGACCCCAGGCACCCCAACGCAGTGGCGCCGAACAAGCGACCTTTGCATACCATCATACCCGGGATGCTTGCGAGAGACGGCCGGGCAGAAATGCCTTTCGGCGTTATGGGTGGCTACTACCAGGCAATGGGCCATGCGCACCTGCTGACGAAGGTGCTCGACTTCGGGATGGATCTGCAGGAGGCGATTGATCTGCCGCGGGTCGCCCCCGTCAGCGGCACCATGAACGTCCAGGCCGAACACGGGCTCGCTGGCGAAACCGTAGCTGAACTTAGCCGACGCGGTTTCGAAATCATTCCGGCCACGGACCCGATCGGCGGTGCGCAGGCCATTCGCATCGATTGGGCAAACGGGACCCTGCTGGGCGGTTCTGAACCGCGCAAGGACGGCTGCGCCCTCGGTCTGTAGAGCGGTTATGGCCAGAGCGGGATCCAAGATGCCGAAGATGCTCTTCATCGTCATTTGGCCGGCGAGCAGGAGCCGCTGGCGCCATGGTCCAGATAATTTTTGCACGCCATCGACAATCCGATCGGCGCGAGGGTGTCACCCATGTCTTAGGTACAACTGTCACCCATGTCTCCGGGCCGTACAGGGAAAAAATGGTGCCCAGAGGCGGTTCGAACCACCGACACGCGGATTTTCAGTCCGCTTTCGGTGATTGATATTGTTCAGATTTTAGGCCGAATGTCGCGTTTGTGTCGCGTCAAGCCAAAAAGCGCCCGCTCGGCCTGAACTCGTTGCCCTGTTCAGCGTCCAAACACCCGTGCCGTGGTGCCGACAGTCATTCAGATGGATGATGGTATGGTTCGGCACTCCTAGTAAGCTCCGATCCACAGGCAATTTAGAGACTTTCTGAGGTCCATATTCCTATGGGCGCAAGCGGCGCGACGACGGAGGTGTTGGCGCAGGCGGCGGGGTCGGGTCGTCGAGGCTCGCACGCGTGGAAGCCACGACGACCGACGTCGACCAACGGGCAACCGTGGGGCGCTCGATCGATCAGGAGATGGCACGGGCGACGAGCCAGTTCGACAGCGACAGGCGTGTCAACCAGCCGCAAGCGCAGGCGATCGAGAAGCAATTGCAAGTTCTCAAGTCAACCGGCAACGCTGTCGCGGCTCAACAGGCGGGACTGCACGCCATGGAAAGGCAGTCTCCCGCCGCATCGCATCTCCTCCAAAGCTTTTTGCGGCGTCAGCAGGATGCCAGCGAGCGGGGTCAACTCGGCCAGGCTGATGCCAGAGTGTTTACGCTCGCCACACCGCCGGAGCGGGCGAACTCGCTTCATCCGATCTTTCTGCGTCCTGTTCGGGAGGTCCCTACATGATCATCGAGTTGTTCGGTCCGCCTGGTGCAGGCAAGACGACCCTTCTCCGCGCCCTTTGCCGTGAGCTGGCGAAACGCGACATCCGTGTGAAGACAGTCAATGGCTATCGCCGGATTGATTTTGTGTCTTTCGGCAGCGAAGTCGATTCGGTCGAGGATGAAGGCCCGGAGACACGCCATGGCATCCAGCGTCTGGTGCACAAGCTCGCCACCGCGAGTCCGGTCTTGTTCTCGACCCCGCCGAGCGAGGGGGCCGCTGCGCGGCTTTTGGCATCGATCCCTCCAAAAAGTCGAATATGGGCGTTGCGTCTGAAGATCGACGTCGTTTTGCTCTTCGAAGCCTGGAATACAGCGCAGGCCTCAGAAGGGTACTTCATTTTCGAAGAGGGCATCGTTCAGGCGTTGTGTGCGCTCGTCCTGTTGGCACGAAATCCAAGTATCGACATGGTTCGTAATTGCCTGACGTTCCTGCCGCGACCGGATCTCCTCATTCAAGTCGACGCGCCCGGGGAAACGCTGCGCCACCGCCTCATTGAGCGGTATGCGCGGCAGCCGTACCTCGAGCGCCTTCTCGAAGTCGGAGTGGTCAGGGGCCTGAAGCAAGCGGATATCGCGAGGGAGATCGGCCAATGCCTGCAAGACAAATGGCCGCTGATGCGTGTCGACGGCCTCGACCCACGCAATTTCGAACAGGTCGTCGCGCGCATCGTGGGGCACGGATTGCCCGCGACGGCATGCGTCGGGCCAGACTAGAGGCGCGAGTTGCATGGTGCTCACGGTGAGATCGTTCGTTGGCATTCGCAGATTTCTGCGGGCGCAGTGGCGACCGTTAGGCAGCGTCCATGAGAACCGTGCACCCGCTCTTCGGGGTTACCGAGCAAGCCACCAGACGGATGGGTACGGTGCCCATTACTCCGACACGTTCCGGTCCGGCTACTATGCAGCTCTGTGGTCGGGTATCGAAAAGCCTTTGGTCGAACGTATTCTCCTGCCTGTCGGCGGGCCGAACCGGAAATGCCTGGACTTCGCATGCGGCACAGGCCGCATAGCAAATATCGCAGCTCAATTTTTTGGTGAAGTCGTCGGCGTTGACATCTCCCAATCTATGCTGGCTAGCGCACGGGTTCCGAAGAACGTGAAATTGGTCCGCGCTGATATTACGTTCTCTCCGCTTGCCGAAAGGTTCGACGTGGTCACGGCATTCAGATTCTTCCTCAATGCTGAAGATGAGCTCAGGAAGGATGCACTGTCGGCCATCAGCGCGCATTTGAACGAAGGCGGATTGCTTATCTCGAATATCCACATGAATGCGACCTCGCCAATAGGGCTGGTCTGCCGCATTCTGAACCGTTATGCAGGAGGGACAGTCCGCCATACTTTGAGCATTAAAGGATACGAGCAGACGCTCATTGCAAATGGCTTTATTGTCGAGCGGATAGTTGGGTACGGTTTTTTGCCGCGACCCGGGAAATTGCTGCCAAGACTCTGCGAAATATTGATCGTGCCGTTTGAAAGGATCTGCGCAAGTGCCAGGATTCCGGCGGAGCTTGCGCAGAATTTCCTGGTGGTTGCCAGAAAGCGGTAAAGCCGGCGGGCACATGAAATTTGAAACCGAGCATTTGCCATGAGGCTGGCTCAATCAGACAAAGCGCTGCTCGCCTCTGCTCATCAGTGCGTTTGGCGACGGCGCTCGCCGGTGACCAACGATGCACTTGCCTATCGTTCGCCCTGTTGAGGCGGCCTGACCGAATCCTCTGGTATGGCCTTTGCCCCGCTTACAAAAGTCATACCAGACCTCATTCGCTTCGCTTCCTACAGTCCGTGCTCGCTAATCGAGCAGCCGATTGATCGGACAGCAACATCGGCGCGCTTTACGCGTGCTCATGTCGCGTGGAGTTGTCGACAGTCGCAGGAAACCCTTGAAAATCAACGGTAACAGTTCGCAACACGGCGCGACATGAAATGCCGTAAGTCGCCAAGTTGGCGACACCGCAAGCCGTTGATTTTATATGAGGAAGTAGTGGTGCCCAGAGGCGGATTCGAACCACCGACACGCGGATTTTCAGTCCGCTGCTCTACCAACTGAGCTATCTGGGCCTGCTCCGGCGGGCGGCAATCTGCACACCGGGTTCATGAAAGCGCCGTCGGCACCCCTTGAAAGCGCGTGGGTTATAGCACGGGAATTCGGCCTGTCCAGCGCTTAGAGCATGATCCCGAAAAGTGGAATCCGGTTTTCGGAAAAAGATCATGCTCAGACAAAAAGCATGATCCCTAAAAGTGGAATCCGGTTTTCGGAAAAGATCATGCTCAAACAAAACGCCAGAAGCTGTTCCGTCCAACAGTGCCCGGATGGAACAAGTTCTGGACATTGATTTCAGGCGGGAAACGACAGCAGTCCGCAAGGCCGATCATCGGTCACGATCGCGGCTGCGAAACCGTTCCAAGCCTGTGGAAAACCGCAGGTGGACGGCGCTATTTCTGGTCGTCGTTCTCGTCCTCGTCGTCGCGGCCCGGGATGACGTAGACCCCCTTCAGCCAGCGGTTGAGGTCGATGTCCTTGCAGCGCGTCGAGCAGAACGGGTAGGTTTCGCGCGCCGATGGCTTGCCGCATTCGGGGCAGGGCCGCTTGGGCCGCAACGGCGTGACCTTGTCGTCCGGGCTCATATCCGCGCACCCGACAGCCAGTTGGCGTGCACCTTAAACCCTTCGCCGCTCAAAAGCGCTACCGTCTCGTAGAGTGGCAGGCCGACGACGTTGGTGTAGGAGCCGACAAGCTTGACGACGAAGGCGCCGGCAAGCCCCTGGACGCCATAGCCGCCGGCCTTGCCGCGCCATTCTCCGGATGCGATGTAGGCCTCGATCTCCTCGCGCGGCAGCCGCTTGAAACGCACCCTGGTCTCGACCAGCCGCAAGCGCTGCTTGCCGCCCGGCGTGATCAGGCAGATGCCGGAATAGACCCGGTGCGAACGGCCGGACAAAAGCCCGAGGCAGTTGGCGGCGTCGTCGAGCGTCTCGGCCTTGGGCAGGATGCGCCTCCCGACGGCAACCACCGTGTCGGCGGCCAGCACGAAGCTCGGCAGGTAGTCGGCTTCGGTCTTCAGTGAAGCCAGCGCCTTCTCGGCCTTTTGTGTTGCCAGGCGTTTGGCCAGCGAGCGCGGGTGTTCGGCGCGCAGCGGCGTCTCGTCGACATCGGCCGGCAGCACACGGTCCGGCTCGATGCCAGCCTGCTGCAGCAGCTCGATCCGGCGTGGCGAACCCGAGGCAAGCACGAGCTTCTGCAAAATGCCCATCGCGATCCCGGCCGGGTCCTTGAACTTACTTGAAGCGGTAGGTGATGCGGCCCTTGGTCAGGTCGTAGGGCGTCATCTCGACCAGGACCTTGTCGCCGGTCAAAACGCGGATGCGGTTCTTGCGCATGCGGCCGGCCGTATGGGCGATGATTTCATGTTCGTTTTCGAGCTTGACCCTGAACATTGCGTTGGGCAGCAGTTCCGTCACGACACCCGGAAACTCGAGGACTTCTTCCTTCGGCATTCGATACCTTTGCTTGGATGGGTACTTCCAGCGCCCCGGCCGGAAAGTTGCGCGGAACCTATATGATAAACGTCCGCTTGTGAACATGCTTAATCCGCGGCGTTTTTAGCCCCGTTGCCGAGAAAACGGCGGCCGATCCGCGCCTTCAGCCGCTCGCGCACGTCGCGGTAGGCGGCCATGATCTGCTCGCGCGTGCCGCTGACGCCGGTCGGGTCGGGCATAGGCCAATACTCGACCTCGACGGCCAGCGAGCGGGTGAGCTCGAGCGCGGTGTGGTGAGCTTCCGGTGCGAGCGTGACGATCAGGTCGAAATAGTCGTCCTCGAGGTCGTCCATCGTTCTCGGGTGCCGTTCGCCCAGCGACAGCCCTTCTTCGGCCAGCACGGCATCGACGAACGGATCGCGTTCGCCGCCGCGCACTCCCGCCGAGGCGACGAAGGTGGTGGCCGGAAGCACCTTGCGCGCCAGCAATTCGGCCATCGGCGAGCGCACGGCGTTCATACCGCAGACAAACAGGATCGAGCGGGGCAGGATCGGGCGGGGCAGCGGGGCGGCCAGTTCAGCCTCGCCAGTGCAGCACGCAAACCAGCGTGAACAGCCGGCGCGCCGTGTCGAAGTCAATCTCGATCTTGCCGGCAAGGCGGTCCATCAGCGTCTGCGAGCCTTCATTGTGCAGGCCGCGCCGGCCCATGTCGATCGCCTCGATGTGGCTGGGTGTCGCGGTGCGGATGGCATCGTAATAGCTTTCGCAGATCATGTAGTAATCCTTGACGATGCGCCGAAGCGGCGTCAGCGACAGGATGTGGGTGACCACGGCTGCGCCGTCCTCGCGCGCCACCGCGAACACCAGCCGGGACTCGGCCAGCGACAGTTTCAGCCGGTACGGGCCGGCGCCGTCGTCATTGACCGGCTGGAAGCGGTTCTCCTCTATCAGGTCGAAGATCGCCACCGCCCGCTCATGCTCGACATCGGGCGTCGAGCGGCCGATCGTCTCGTCGAGCTCGACATCGATCAGCCTGGCGCGGGTTTGGTCGTAGTCGGACATTTCTACATGTTCAGCCGGATGGCGACGGAGCGTCCATGCGCATCGAGGCCTTCCGCCTTGGCGAGCGTGATCGCCGCCGGCGCCAGTGCCCGCAACTGCTCCGGCCCGAGCTTCAGGACCGAGGTGCGCTTGACGAAATCGAGCACCGAAAGCCCGGACGAAAAGCGCGCCGAGCGCGCCGTCGGCAGCACGTGGTTGGAGCCGGCGACATAGTCACCGATGGCTTCCGGCGTATGACGGCCGAGAAACACCGCACCGGCATTGCGCATCCGCGCCAGGAAGGCCTCTGGGTCGTCGACCGCAAGCTCGACATGTTCGGCCGCGATGCGGTCGACCAGCGGCAGTGCTGCCTCGATCGTCGGCACCAGGACTATGGCGCCAAAATCGCGCCAGCTCGCTGCCGCCGTTTCTCCGCGCGGCAAGTTCTGCAACTGCCGCTCCACCGCCTGTTCGACCGCTACGCCAAAGGCACGGTCGTCGGTGATCAGGATCGACTGCGCCGACACATCGTGTTCGGCCTGGGCGAGGAGGTCGGCGGCGATCCAGTCCGGATCGTTGCTGCCGTCGGCGACGACCAGCACTTCCGACGGCCCGGCGATCATGTCGATGCCGACCGTGCCGAACACCTGGCGCTTGGCCGCCGCGACATAGGCATTGCCGGGGCCGACGATCTTGGCGACGGGCTTTATCGTTTCGGTACCATAGGCAAGGGCCGCGATCGCCTGGGCGCCACCAACGCGGTAGATTTCGGAGACACCGGCTAGGTCGGCTGCCACCAGCACCAGCGGCGGCACCTCGCCGCCGGAGGCCGGCACCACCATGGCGATGCGCTCGACGCCGGCGACCTTGGCCGGTACCGCGTTCATCAGCACCGAGCTCGGATAGCTCGCCGTGCCGCCCGGCACGTAGAGCCCGACGGCCTCGATCGCCGTCCAGCGCGAGCCGAGCTCGACGCCGGCGGCATCGGTGTAGCGGTCGTCCTGCGGCATCTGCCGCTGGTGGTGGGAGCGGATGCGCTCGCGCGCGAATTTCAGCGCCTCGACCGTCTGCGGATCGGCGGCCTCGTAAGCCTTGGCAATGTCGTCCCTGGAGACGGCGATGCCGAGCCTGGCCAGGTCGCCGCCGCCGAATTTCTGCGTGTACCCGACCAGCGCCGCGTCGCCCTCGGCACGCACCTTGGCGATGATCTCGCGCACCACGGCGTCGACATCGGCCGAGACTTCTCGCTTGGTCAGCAGGAACGCGGCAAAGCGCTGCTCGAAATCGGCGTCGGACTGGCGAAGCGTGATAGCCATCACATCAGACCCTGTGGACCGGGCGCGACGTCGCTTCCCAGGCGCCGCCGACATCGGCAAGCCGCGCCTCGATGCATTCGACATCGAGCATGATCGCGCCGCCGCCCGAAAAGATCAGCTCGACGATGCCGGCCGGTTTGTCGAGCGCGAGAAAGCTGATCGCCAGCAGCGACAGCACTTCGTCGGGCTTGTCGCGGGCAATGCCGCTGGTCTTGGCGCCGAGCACCCGGTCGAAATGCAGCACGGCCTGCCGCCGCTCATTGTGCTGGCGGAAGAAGCCGGATTTCGCCTCCCAGACGAAGCGGTTCATGGTCAGCACGAAGCGCTTTACAGAAGGCAGGTATTCGAGATCGCTGACCTTCATGACAGCATCCTGGACATGCGCCGAGATGATGCTCAGATCCTGATCGTCGAGCGCGACAAGCTTGAGGCCATTCATGCGGAATTCGCACCTGCGAGTTGATTATTCGACCTTCTGTTAGGCGGTCTTTCCGGCTCGTGCAACCGCGCCGGAGGTCTTGGCCAGGCAATCGCCCCGGTCGGCGCTGCCCCTCATCCTCCTGCCGGGACCTTCTCCCCGTATAGGGACGGGTGTAGGGGCTGGCCGCAACCTCGGCACCCTCTCCGCAACGCCGGAGATTGGCGAAATCCTTCGCGAGGCGGTCCTACTCCCCGTCCCTATACGGCGAGAAGATGCCGGCAGGCAGGTGAGGGGCAGCGCCGACCTGAGCCTGCTATCATTACCCCGAAATGCGCTCGATTTCCGCGCCGCAGCCGGACAGCTTTTCCTCCAGCCGCTCGAAGCCGCGGTCGAGATGGTAGACGCGGTTGACCGTGGTTTCGCCTTCGGCCGCCAGGCCGGCGATGACCAGCGACACCGAGGCGCGAAGATCGGTCGCCATGACCGGCGCGCCCTTCAGCTTCGCCACGCCGTCGACGATCGCCGTCTGGCCGGACAGCGTGATGTGGGCGCCGAGCCGGGCGAGTTCCTGGACGTGCATGAAGCGGTTTTCGAAGATCGTCTCGGTGATGCGCGACTTGCCTTTGGCCATCGTCATCAGGCCCATGAACTGCGCCTGCAGATCGGTCGGGAAAGCCGGGAAGGGCGCCGTCGTCACGTCGACCGGCGAAATGCCGGCGCCGTTGCGCCTGACGCGGATGCCGGAATTGGTCTGCGTGATCTCGGCGCCGGTCTGCGAAATGATGTCGAGCGCCGTCTGCAACAGGTCGGGCCGGGCACCTTCCAGCACGACGTCGCCGCCGGTCATCGCCACCGCCATTGCATAGGTGCCGGTCTCGATACGGTCGGGGATCACCCTGACGCGGGCACCCGACAGCGCCTCGACGCCGTCGATGGTGATGGTCGCCGTGCCGGCGCCGGAGATCTTCGCGCCCATGGCGTTGAGGCATTCGGCGAGGTTGACGATCTCCGGCTCGCGGGCGGCATTTTCGAGCACCGTCTCGCCCTTGGCCAGCGAGGCCGCCATCATCAGCACATGGGTGGCGCCGACCGAGACTTTCGGGAACAGATAACGGTTGCCGACAAGCCGGCCGTTCCTGGTCTTGGCGATGACGTAGCCGGTGTCGACGTCGATATCGGCGCCCAGCGCCTGCAGGCCTTCGAGGAAGAGGTCAACCGGCCGTGTGCCGATGGCGCAGCCGCCGGGCAGCGACACCTTGGCCTCGCCCATGCGGGCCAGCAGCGGGCCGATCACCCAGAACGAGGCCCGCATCTTCGACACCAGCTCGTAAGGCGCCGTCGTGTCGACGATGTTGCGGGCGGAGAAAGTGATGGTGCGCGAATAGCCTTCCTGCTGCTTTTCGCGGCGGCCATTGACCGAATAGTCGACGCCGTGATTGCCGAGGATGCGGATCAGCTGCTCGACATCGGCCAGATGCGGCACGTTTTCCAGCGTCAGCGTGTCATCGGTCAAAAGCGCGGCGATCATCAGCGGCAGCGCAGCGTTTTTCGCGCCCGAGATCGGAATGCTTCCGGCAAGCTTGTTGCCGCCGACAATTCTGATGCGATCCATGAAGAGCGTCCCCTCGGCGCCAAGGCCGGTTTAAATCGGTTGAGTCTGTTGCGGCCATCTAGACCATTGGCCGGCTTGGTTCAAGAAACAGGCTACTCCCCACTTTGGCCCACGCCGACTTGGCCAAAGTACCGGCGACCAACATAGCCGATTCGCGTTAATCTTTTTTCATCGCCGCCTGCAGCCCCTCCGGCAGCTCGTCGGCCTCGCCAGCGCGCCGCTTGTCGGCGTCGCCGGTCCTTCGTGAGCGCGATTGCGCCTTGCGCTTCTGCAGGTTGGCGCGCAACTGCTCGGCCAGCCGGTCCTTGCGGCCCGTTCCGGCCTTTTTCGCTGAACCATCCTTCTTCGGTGATCCATCCTTGTTCGGAGAAACTGTCTTGCCGTTCATCGTTCTGTCCCCGGCCGGCGACCCGCCGGTGCGTATCAAGGGATAGCCAACATTGTGGCACGGCCATGTCCGCAACGATCGCCCGGTGCGGCCTTTCAACCCGTCTTTGTCTTGGCCTTGCGCTTGCCGGTTCGATATGGCAGAAGCCCCGCCATCGGCGGCTGCGGTAGCTCAGTGGTAGAGCACTCCCTTGGTAAGGGAGAGGTCGAGAGTTCAATCCTCTCTCGCAGCACCAGTCTATCCGCACCATGCAGAGCTATGGCCATCGCCGCGCATGACCGACTGAGCAAATAGAGGCTATCAGGGCAGATCGCGACGCATACTGGCTGAATGATACGGAGCCGAGCTGCCCTTGTGCCCGGCTCCGGCTTTGACGGGAACCTATGCAGCGTCGCCTGTTAGTTGCCGACGTCGCCGCTCCGGAGCCGCTTCACGCACAAAGCGCGAAGGACCAGAGCGGCATCGGCGTAAGTGATCGCCTTTTCGCCGCCGAACACCAGTGTATTGCCGACAACCTCTAGGACATCGCCCTCGATGCGCCAAGGAAGAATATCGGTGCAGGTCCGCATGCGGCCGAAGACCGAACTGATCGGCACCATATGGTTCTCAAACTCCACGTGCGGCTCGTCCGTTCCCGGAGTCCAGGTCTGGTAGGCTTCCAAGGCATCGTCGAAGGCTCCGTGCAAATGAATCGGAGCATGGCCCTCATGCAGTGCGGGTAAAAGGCGTGTGATCATCGGTCTCCTCCTGGATCGCGACAGCCAGCCAATGCTGCCAGGTAACCCCCCGCATTTCGATGATAGGTCTATGGCCGGATGCGACGGTGCCTACCAATAGCCGCAAGTGCCGATGCCCCAATAGAAAGCTTCATCCCGTCCTGAGCGGCGAAATTTCGCCTCGGAGTCAGAAGCGTCGTCCGCCTGCGCCTGGTCCGGCGCATAACGTGAAAGCTCCATGGGCGGGAAAAGGGCGCCGATCACGATCCTGATACAGCCCGGAACGGCTTCCAGAAATGTCTGCGTCATCGTCATCTCCTGATCCTGCGAACATGGACGGCGAAAAGTCAGGCACTTGAAGAGCGCAGTATGACCGGCTTCTTAGCAAATGTCTATCAAACTTGTAGACATTGCCTTGTAAGGAGCGAGCCTCAGACGAAATGCCATGCGAGCTTGCCTGTGACTACGGTGGATGCCTGATCGCCAAGCTTCCTGCTATCCACGCCTCGAACGGCCGCAGCTCCCGGTCTCTTGGCACTTTGCGACGGGGATCAGCTCCATCGTGCCTTCCTCGCGAGCGCGACGGATCTTCAGAATGATGATCCGTCTTCATGAACCTTGGTCGAGCCGCCAACATGCGATCAGGTGCTCGTCGCCAGCTTGGCTGAGGGGCGGTTCGGCTTTCCTGCAATCGGCAACAGCGATCGAGCAACGGCCGGCGAAGGCGCATCCCTGGTTCGGGCCCGCCGCGATGTCGGCCTGAGAGATGATCTTCGGCGCTGCATCGTCTGAAGACGCCGCCAGCAGCAGTTTCGTATAGGGATGATTGGGCCCGTGAAAAATCTGGTCGGATGAGCCGGTTTCGACCAGGCGGCCGCGGTACAGCACGCCGATCCTGTCGGCCATGTAGCGCACGACCCTGAGATCGTGGCTGATGAACAGATAGGTCGTGTCCTTGTCGCGCTGCAGGTCGTTGAGCAGGTTGAGAACGGTTGCCTGGACGGAAACGTCGAGCGCCGAAGTGGGTTCGTCGAGCACCACGACCTTCGGCACGCCGGCGAAGGCCCGTGCGATGGCCGCCCGTTGCCGCTGGCCGCCGGATAGTGATCGCGACTTCTGCTCGGCTGTGGCGCCGGCAAGGCGAACCGATTGCAGCAAATCGCTGATGCGGGCATTTATCTCACTGCTGCGCAGGCCGGCGAGCCGGCGTAGCGGGCGGCCGAGGATCCTGCCGATCCGCTGACGCGGGTTGAGCGTGCGATCCGGCGACTGGAAAACCATCTGCACATCGCGGCGTTCGCCAAGACTTCTCTTCTCGACGCGCGGTGCGACCGTCCTGCCGAACAGTTCGACCGATCCGGCGTCTGGCATCTGTAGGCCGGTGACGATCCTTGCCAGGGTCGACTTGCCGGAACCGGACTCGCCGATCAGCCCGAAGGTCTCGCCGTGGCCGATATCGAGATCGACATTGCTGAGCACCGGTTGGCTGCCGAAGGCATGGCTGATACCTTTACAGGCGATCGCGATTCGGCGTTCTTTGCGCTCGCCGGCATCTTCATTCTGGACGGCCGAGTGCGATGGCAGGCCGTCCGTCTCCGCCAGTCTTCCATTCCGCTTCGTGTAGTTGAGCGCCGGGATCGAGGCGATCAGCGCCTTCGTATAGGCGTGAGAGGGGTTGTCGAAGACATCGCCGGCGGCGCCGCTTTCGACCACGGTTCCCGACTGCATCACCGCCACCCGGTCGCAGGAGCGGCGGATCATGTTGATGTCGTGGCTGATCAGCAGAATGCTGGTCTTGTGGTCCTTGCGCAGGCCGGAGAGGATGGCGATGATCTCGGACTGAACGCTGGCGTCGAGCGCCGTCGTCGGCTCGTCCAGCACCAGCAGCGACGGGTCGAGCGCAATCGCGATGGCGATGTTGGCGCGCTGCTGCATGCCGCCGGAGAGTTCGTGTGGATAGAGCCCCAGCACCCGCTCCGGATGGCTCACCCGAACGCGCCCGAGCAGTTCGCAAGCCCGCTCGCGCGCCTCGTCATGGCGCACCGGGCGATGCCGCATGATCGTCTCGGTGATCTGGCGGCCGATCGTCATGCTTGGGTTGAGGGCCGCGCCCGGGTGCTGGTAGACGGCGGCGATGTGATTTCCCCTGAGTTGGCGCAACTGCTCGGCGGAGAGGTCGCGGATTTCGCGGCCCTGGAACTCCAGCGCTGACGCCGCGATGCGGGCATTCTTCGGCAGATAGCGCAGGATGGCGAGCGCCACCGAGCTTTTCCCCGATCCAGACTCGCCGACAAGGCCGAGTGCTTCGCCTTCGCCTATGCGCAGGGAGACGCCACTGACGGCGGGATGCGATCCATTGCGCCCTTCATAGGCGATGGAAAGCTGGTCGACGTTCAGAACCGAGGAGGACATTGGGAGCTTGAAACCACTTTCTTCCAGCGTCGCGATCGAGGGCAATCGCTTCCACTTTCGCAACGCATTATATCTATAAAGTTACTCGAATTAGGACGGAGCGCAATCTAACTTTCATGGCTCAAGAGCGATTGTCGCCGCTTGCCGAAGCAGTGCGACAATCTCCAGGGCAGATCTGGAAGGAGACTGGCATGGCTCGAGACCACATGATCCTCAGCGCATTTTTCTTCAACCCGCAGGGCGATCATCGGATGTCGTGGCGCCATCCGCGGGCGCCGGGCCGGGAGGTGCTGGACTTCGAGTTCTACCGTGATCTCGTGCAAGCGGCCGAGCGGACCAGGATCGACACCATCTTCGTCGCCGACCACGTTTCGATCTGGGATTCGGTCAAGAGCGGTGTCGCCCACTACGCCAATGCCCGCCTTGAGCCATTGACGCTGCTGTCGGCACTGGCCGGCGTGACCAAACACATCGGCCTGATCACCACGGTGTCGAGCTCGTACAGCGAGCCCTACAATGTTGCGCGCATGTTCGCCTCGCTTGACCATATCAGCAAGGGCAGGTCGTCGTGGAACGTCGTCACATCGGCCATGGACGAGGAGGCGCGCAATTTCGGCCGCGACGGCAACATCGAACATGCGTTCCGCTATGAGCGCGCGGCCGAATTCCTCGATATCGTCAAGGCGCTTTGGGACAGCTGGGAAGACGAGGCGCTGCTGATCGACAAGGAGACGGGCTATTTCGCCGATCCCGACAAGGTCCACCCCATCGATCACAAGGGCAAGCACTTCAAGGTGCGCGGGCCGCTCAACGTCTCGCGGCCGCCGCAGGGCCACCCGCTGATCGTCCAGGCCGGCTCGTCCGAGGACGGCAAGAACTTCGCCGCCGCCCAGGCCGATGCCCACTTCGCCGTCTACAGCACCAAGGAGGATGGAATCAAATATCGCCAGGATATCAACGAGCGGCTTGCCCGCCACGGCAGGCGGCCGGAGAGCTTCAAGATCCTGCCGGGCATCCTGCCGATTGTCGCCGCTTCCGAGGCGGAAGGCCGCGAAAAGCAGGAATACCTCCAAACCCTGCTGCCCGATCAGGTCGGCATCGACCTTCTGTCCAGCTGGAGCGGCATCGATCTCTCCGTCTATCCGCCAGACGGGCCGCTGCCGCCGCTGCCGGACGAGAGCACCTTCAATGGCGGGCGCACATCGCTCAACCGGGTCAAGCAGTGGGCCAAGCAGAATCTCAGCCTGCGTGAGATTGCCCGCAAGCTCGCCAACAGCGGTTCGGTGCCGACCGTCGCCGGCACCCCAGCGCAGATCGCCGACCAGCTGCAGGACTGGTTCGTTTCAGGCGCCGCCGACGGCTTCAACCTGATGTTCCCGCTGCTGCCCGAGGACTGGGTGAATTTCGCCGAGCAGGTGGTGCCGGAGCTGCAGCGCCGCGGCGTGTTCCCGACCGAATACGCGCCGGGAACGCTGCGCGACCGCTTCGGTCTGGCGCGGCCGGCAAACCGCTTCGCCGAGCAGCGCGACAACGCACGCGCCGTGTCCTGACCGGGAGAACGATCATGACCGTCGCGCCAAGATTGCAGCCTCGCGAAGCCACCGCGCCGCAGCTCGTCAATGTCCTGCACGGTCCCAAGCGTGTGCGCGTCAAATTCGGCGGCCGCACCATCGCCGACAGCCGCAACGTGCTGGTGCTGCGCTCCAACCATTTCCTGCCGATCTATTTCTTCCCGCCGTCAGCGGTAGACCCGTCGGTGCTGAAGCCCTCGCTGCATCGCGAACCGCATCCAGTCGGTGGCGAGACGGCCTATTGGGATATCGACAGCGGCGACAGGCGCAGTGCCAACGCGGCGTGGGCGTTCATCTCGCCGCCGGACGAAGCGCTGGCGTCCCTGGCCGGGCGGATCGCCTTCACCTGGAAGGCCGTCGACCAATGGTTCGAGGAGGACGAAGAGGTCTTCGTCCATGCGCGAGACCCTTATGCGCGCATTGATGTGCTGCAAAGCACGAGCCATGTGCAGGTCTGGTTCGACGGCGAGCCGATCGCCGACAGTCACCGCCCGGTGCTTTTGTTCGAGACGCATCTGCCGACGCGTTTCTATCTGCCGGCGGAAGACATCCGGCTGGAGCGGCTGACGGCGTCCGTTACAACGACGCGATGTCCCTACAAGGGCATTGCCTCCTACTGGTCGGGGCTGCTGAGCGACGGAACGGTGCGCCCGGACATCGCCTGGAGCTACCGGGATCCAATCGTCGAAATGCCGAAGATCAAAGGCCTCATCGCCTTCTATCCGCAGGCCGTTGACCGCATCCATCTCGACGGCGAACCCGTCGCATAGGTTTTCAATTTTCATTTCAAAGCAGGGTTTAACATGACCAAACGCAGGGATATCGACGCACTTCGCAGCCTGTCGGGGGACATCTGGAATGTCGCCGTCGACGAATATCAGGGCGGCTTTCTCAAGCGCCGCGATCTCCTGAAATACGCCGCACTGCTCGGCCTGACAGGCTTTGCCGCCTCGCAGGGGTTCGGAGCCGCACGCGCCGCGGCCGCCGCCGGCGGCACGGTTCGTGTCGGGCTCGGTCAGCCGACCAAGGCGATCGATCCGGTTTCGGTGACCGATCCGGCCAGCATCGGGGTGATCAGCCAGGTCGGCGAATATCTGATCCTCGACGATCCGAAGGACGGTCTCCAGCCGAAGCTCGCCTTGTCCTGGGAGGCCGACGAGACAGCCAGCCGCTGGACCTTCAAATTGCGGCAAGGGGTGAAATTCCACGATGGCCGCGCGGTCACCGCCAGGGACGTGGTGGCGAGCTTCGAGCGGCTGGTCGATCCCGCCAGCGGCTCGTCGGCGCTCTCAGCCTACAAGGGCATCCTGTCCAAGGGTGGCGCCAAACTGGTCGACGAGCAGACAGTCGCCTTCGATCTCGACGGTCCCAACAGCAACTTTCCCTTCTATGTCTCCTCCGACGTCTATAATGCCGTCATCCTGCCGGCCGACTATGCCGGCGATTTCGAGAAGACTTTCAACGGCACCGGCCCGTTCAAGCTCGAATCCTTCCGTCCCAAGCAAGGCGCCAGCTTCGTGCGCAATCCGGATTACTGGGGCGAGAAGGCACTTCCCGACCGCATCGAGATCAAGTTCTTCGACGACGAGCAGGCGCAGGTGCTGGCGCTGCAGGCCGGCCAGCTCGACGTCATCCCCAGCACGACGCGGTTGGAACTGGCGATCGAGGGCAACCCCAACTTCAAGCTGCTCAGCGTGCAGGCAAGCTCGCATGACCAGGTGCATCTCAGAACCGACCAGGCGCCGTTCACCGACAAGCGCATCCGCCGCGCGCTGGCACTCACCATCGACCGCGAGGCGGTGGTCAAGGGGCTGCTGAAGGGCCGCGCCATCGTCGGCAACGACACCCCGTTCGCGCCGATCTTCCCTTCGGCCGATCCGTCGGTGCCGCAGCGCAAGCACGATATCACGGAAGCCAAGCGGCTGCTTGGCGAGGCTGGCGTGCCGAACGGCTTCGAGGTGACGCTGACCACCGAACGCGCCTATGACATTCCCGACTATGCGGTGATCATCCAGAACTTCGCCAAAAAGATCGGCATCGATGTCAAGCTCAATGTCCTGCCGCAGGACGCCTATTACGGCTCGGCGACCTTCGGCAGCTCGCCTTGGCTGGATTCGGTTCTCGGCATCACCGACTACGGCCATCGCGGCACGCCCGACATCTTCCTCAACGCCACGCTGAAGAGTACGGGAGCCTGGAACGCGGCGCATTTCAACAACCCCGGCTATGATGCGCTGCTGCTCGACTACTCGAAGGCGCGCGACCTCAATGCCCAGCGCCTTGCTGCCGGCAAGATCCAGACGCTTTTGCTTGACGAGACGCCGGCGATCATCAGCTACTTCTCGCAATACAGCCGGATTGTCAGCTCGAAGGTCGAGGGCGTGCGCTTCACCGCAATCTCGCATCTGCTGCTCGATCGCGTTTCCTTCGTCCAGGCATGATCGCGACATGCTGACCGGCCGCATTCTGTCAGCGCGTGTCGGCACTCTTGTCCTCACGCTGTGGCTTGTCAGTGTCCTGGTTTTCTTCGCCGGGCAGGTTTTGCCCGGCGATGTCGGCCGCGTGATGCTCGGGCCTTTTGCCGACGCGCAGGCGGTGGCGGAGCTGAACAAGCGGCTGGGCGCCGACCAGTCAGTTCTCGTCCAGTATTGGCTCTGGTTCAGCAAGGCGGTGTCAGGCGATTTCGGCACCTCGCTTTCGATGCGCGCGCCGGTGGCCCCGTTCGTGCTGGAGAGCCTGAAGCGCTCCGCATCCCTTGCCGGCATTATTTTGGTCTTTCTCATTCCGCTCGGGGTTGGCGGCGGTGTCATCGCCGGTCTCAACGCCGGCCGCCTCATCGACCGGCTGATCGTGATGGCGGGCGTCTCCTTCGGCATCGTGCCGGATTTTGTGTCCGGCCTGATGCTGCTCATCGTTTTCGGCCTGTGGCTGAACTGGTTCCCGATCTCAGGCGTTGCGCCGGATGGCGCGGGCTTCTGGACGCAAGGCTATTATCTGATCCTGCCGGCGCTGCCGCTGGTGCTCAATCTTGCCGGCTACATCGCCCGGATGACGCGGGCCGGCGTGATCGAGGCGATGGCCGCCGACTACACACGCACCGCCGTCCTGAAAGGGCTTGAGCGGCGCGAGATCATCCTTCGGCACGTGCTGCGCAATGCGCTGACCCCGACCATCGCGGTGCTGGCGACGCAGACCGGATACATGCTTGGCGGGCTGGTTGTGATCGAAGCGCTGTTCGGCATCCAGGGACTTGGCAATCTGGTTCTGAACGCGGCCAAGGCGCGAGATTTCCCGATGCTTGAAGCGGGGGTGCTGGTGATGGCGGCAATCTTTGTTCTTTCGGCGGCGGCGGGCGACTTCGTGCTGGCCTTGCTCGATCCGCGGCAACGCCGTCGGACCTCGCCATGACGGATCTGACGGAGTTTCCCGCATCACGGCGCGCCGTGGCCGGTTTTCCGGCGGTGCGCAGGATCGGCAGTGCCTTCTCCGGACTGCCCCCATCGGTCGTGATCGGAACGCTGCTGCTACTGTTCTGGGTCGTATGCGCGGTAGCAGGCAATCTTTTCGTTCCGTATGATCCCTATGCCGAGGATTTTCTGGCGATGCTGACGCCGCCCGATGCCTCGCATTGGTTCGGGACCGATCAGCTCGGCCGCGACCTGCTGTCCCGCATTGTCGTCGGATCGCGCGATATCCTGCTGGTTGCGCCGCTGGCGACGCTGGTCGGCGTTGCCGCCGGCAGCATCATCGGCCTGGTGCTCGGCTATTTCGATGGCCTCACCGATGCCATCGGCGCGCGGCTGCTCGATACACTGATGGCGTTTCCATTCATCGTTCTCGTCACCATGACGCTGGTGGCGATCGGGCCGTCGAACCTGACCGTCGTCCTGGTGATCGGCATCGCCTATGCGCCGCTGGTGGCGCGCACCGTCCGCGCCGCCGTGCGCGAGCAGAAGCAGCGCGACTATGTCAGCGCCGCCCGGCTTGGCGGCGAAGGCGCGCTCGCTATCATGTTCCTGGAGATATTGCCCAACATCAGGGAGACGATCCTCATCGAGTTCGTCACTCGGCTGGGCTACGCGTTCTTTTCGATCGCGACGCTGAGTTTTCTGGGCCTCGGCATCCAGCCGCCGTCGGCCGATTGGGGGCTAGCCGTCGCCGACGGCTACGGCTTCCTGTCCGGCGGTAAATGGTGGGTCGTCGTTTTCAATTCCGGCGCGATCGTTTCACTGGTCATGGCAACGAACCTAATTGCCCAAGGCTTAGGCGCGTTTGAAAATGGTGATGGATGAATGCGAAGCCGTATTGATGGCCTGAGCTTCGGTCTGCTCGCTATACGGACATTGCTACGTCCATTAGCAGAACGGCATTTTTCTCCGCGAGGCCGAAAAATCGGAACGTAGTTCCTGGCCGCTCCGCTCGGTAAACCCCATGTTCTTCCACACCTCCAAGAGGTTTGGAAATGACCTGATGCGCATGCAGGGTCCGGGAGATTGACGAGTTGGCAAGGCTATCGGTTCTCGGAATATCCGGCGGCGTAAGCACACCATCGCGCACTACCGCGGTGGTCAACGCGCTGGTCAAGGCAGTCGCCTTGCGCGTCCCGGCAGAAACCGGCCTGATCGAAATCACCGAGGCGGCGCCTTCGATTTTCGCCGGGCTGTCTCGTCGTGCGCTCGGCGCGTCTGGCGAAGCGATCATCCAGCGTGTCGAGAAGGCCGACCTGCTCGTGGTCGGAACGCCGGTCTATCGGGCGTCCTACACCGGCGCTCTCAAGCACCTGTTCGACCTCGTCGATCATCGTGCACTGACGGGCAAGACCGTGCTTCTCGCGGCAACCGGCGGAAGTCCATACCATGGCCTGGTTCTCGAACATCAGCTCCGGCCATTGTTCGGTTTTTTCGGGGCCGTCACCGTCCCGACCGGCGTCTACGGCGCGCCCGACGATTTCGTCGATGCCAAGATCGTCCGCGCGGCGATTATCGAGCGCATCTCACGGGCCGCTACCGAAGCGATTTCCTTGCTTAATTCCAGTGATGCAAACACTGCCGTCGTCACGCGCGTCGGTTGAAGCCAATCAAAAGGGGAAACGAACGAAATGACCTCGAATTCCGACAACGTGAAGTTCGCCTACTGGGTCCCGAACGTCTCGGGCGGCCTTGTCATCTCCAACATCGAGCAGCGGACAGGCTGGGACATCGACTATAACCGCAAGCTTGCCCAGATCGCCGAGGCCAACGGCTTCGACTACGCGCTCAGCCAAATACGCTTCACGGCCGGCTATGGCGCCGACAACCAGCACGAATCCGTCTCGTTCAGCCATGCCTTGCTCGCTGCCACCACAACGCTGAAAGTCATCGCGGCGATCCTGCCCGGCCCATGGAATCCAGCGCTGGCGGCCAAGCAGATAGCCACCATCAATCACCTGACCAATGGCCGTGTCGCGGTCAATGTCGTGAGCGGCTGGTTCCGCGGTGAGTTCGCCGCCATCGGCGAGCTGTGGCTCGACCACGACGAGCGCTATCGCCGCTCGGAGGAATTCATCCGTGCGCTGCGCGGCATCTGGACCGAGGACAATTTCACTCTGAAGGGCGACTTCTATCGCTTTACCAACTACTCGATGAAGCCGAAGCCGATCGATCCGCAGCCGGAGATATTCCAGGGCGGCTCATCACGCGCGGCGCGCGACATGGCTGCGCGGGTTTCCGACTGGTATTTCACCAACGGCAACACGCCGGAAGAGATCAAGAAGCAGGTTGATGACATCAAGACCAAGGCGAAGGCCAATGGCCACAAGGTCAAGATCGGCGTCAACGCCTTTGCCATCGCTCGCGAAACCGAGGCAGAAGCGCGCACCGTGCTCGACGAGATCATCGCCAAGGCCAATCCGGAGGCGGTGCAGGGTTTCGCCGATCAGGTCAAGAATGCCGGCAAGGCCTCGCCGGAAGGCGAGGGTAACTGGGCGAAATCCTCTTTCGAGGATCTTGTCCAATACAATGACGGCTTCCGCAGCAATCTCATCGGCACGCCGGAACAGATTGCCGAACGCATCCTCAAGCTGAAGGATGCCGGCGCGGATCTGATCCTGCTCGGCTTCCTGCATTTCCAGGAAGAGGTGGAGTTCTTCGGCAAGCGCGTCATCCCTCTGGTGCGCGAACTGGAAGCGGCGCGCGACAGGGAGCTCGTCGCCGCGGAATAGGACAGGCGCGGCCTTCAGGCCGCCGCCCGCACGCCTTCAAAATCAGGGACGTTTCATGATTGGTGCTTCGCTGGGAGCCGCCGCATACGAGCGCGCGCCCGAAATTTCCGGCATTCTTGCTGGTGCTGGTCCCGTCGAGGACACGCGCCCGGCGCGCCTGTCGGCAAAGGCTGATGCGATCCTGGCGCTGGGCGGGATCAGCATTTCCTTTGGTGGCGTCACGGCCCTGCGGGATGTCGACCTCGAGGTCAAACGCCGCGAGATTCGCGCTGTGATCGGTCCCAATGGCGCCGGCAAATCCTCGCTGATCAACATCATCAGCGGCCTCTATCACGCCGATCAGGGCAAGATCGCGATCGATGGCCAGTCCTTCTCCCGGGTGTCGGCAAGCCGTCTGGCACGGCTCGGCGTCGCGCGCACCTTCCAGAACCTGGCACTGTTCGGTGGGCTTTCAGTGAGCGACAACATCGCGTCGGGCCGCGTCCACACCCGGCGCGCCAGCTTCGTCGAACATATCGCCGGTCTACCGCGCGCCCGGCGCGAAGATGCCGCGATCGCTGAAAAGGTCGACCAGACAATCGCCTTCCTGCATCTCGAGGCCGTCGCCGATCGCCTGGTCGCAACGCTGCCCTACGGCCTGCAGAAGCGTGTCGAACTGGCGCGCGCGCTTGTCGCCGAGCCGAAGATCCTGCTGCTCGACGAGCCGATGGCCGGCATGACGGCGACCGAGAAGGCCGAGATGGCCGGTTTCGTGCGCGCAGCGCGCGACCGGCACGACGTCACCATCATCCTCATCGAACACGACATCGGCGTGGTCATGGGGCTCTCCGACCGCGTCGCCGTGCTCGACTACGGCCGCAAGATCGCCGACGGGACACCGGCCGAGGTCAGGGCCAATCCGGCGGTGATCCGGGCCTATATCGGCACCGCCGAAGGCGAACATGGCGAGGGCATCTGATGAGCTACTATGATTTCCTCTTCGTCATCGAGGTGCTGGTCGGTGGCTTGCTCTCAGGCGTCATGTATTCGCTCGTCGCCATCGGTTTCGTGCTGATCTACAAGACGTCGGGCGTGCTGAACTTCGCGCAAGGGTCGATGGTGCTGTTCGCCGCACTCACCTTTGTCAGCCTTGTCGAACGCGGCATCCCGTTTGCGCTTTCGCTGCTCATTACCCTCGCGGTCATGGTTGCGCTGGGCTTCACCATCGAGCGAACTGTGCTGAGGCCGCTGGTCAATCGCTCGCCGATGACGCTGTTCATGGCCACGCTTGGCCTGTCTTACATCATTGAAGGCGCTGCCCAGTTGGTGTGGGGCACGCAGGTGCACGGGCTCGACCTCGGCATCGACGACACGCCGTTCGAGGTCGGCGGTATCCTGATATCGTCGTTCGATCTTCTTGCTGCAGGCATTGCCGCGGCGATGGTCGCCGGCTTGAGCGCATTCTTCTATTGGACCCGCATCGGCCTGGCGTTTCGCGCCGTCGCAGACGACCAGTTCGCCGCGCTCGCCGTCGGGCTGCGGCTGCCCCGGATCTGGGGGACGGTGTGGACGGCCGCGGGGTTCGTGGCACTGGTCGCGGGGCTCTTGTGGGGCGCGCGCCTCGGCGTCCAGTTCTCGCTGTCGCTGATCGTGCTGAAGGCGCTGCCTGTGCTGGTGCTTGGCGGCTTCGATTCCATCCTCGGCGCCATCGTCGGCGGCCTCATCATCGGCGCCAGCGAGAAGCTCGCCGAGGTCTACCTCGGACCCTTTGTCGGTGGCGGCATCGAAGGCTGGTTCGCCTATGCGCTGGCGCTGGTCGTGCTGCTGGTGCGCCCCTCCGGCCTGTTTGGCCAGAAGACTGTCGAAAGGGTCTGACCGATGGCCGTGCAAGCGCTCGATGCCGCAAGGCTTCCCATCGACTGGCAGAGGTTAGCTCTGCCCGTCGCCCTGATTGCCGCGGCCTACGGCCTGATCCCCGCCTATGCGTCGAGCTATCTCGTCGAGGCGATCCTGCTGCCGTTCCTTGCGCTCAGCCTGGCGGCGGTCGGCCTCAACCTTTTGACCGGCTATTGCGGCCAGCTTTCGCTGGGCTCCTCCGCCTTTATGGCGGTCGGCGCTTTCGCCGCCTACAATTTCAACCTTCGGGTCGAAGGACTGCCGCTGGCTGCGACCATGATCCTGGCCGGGATTTCGGCCGCCGGCATCGGCGTCGTGTTCGGATTGCCGAGCCTGCGCCTGCGCGGCTTCTATCTCGCCGTCTCGACGCTCGCCGCCCAGTTCTTCGTGCAGTGGGCGCTGACCAAGTTCGGCTGGTTCTCCAACGACAACCCTTCCGGGGTGATATCGGCGCCGCACCTTGCCGTTGCGGGCTTCTCGCTCGACAGGGCGACGGGCCGCTACCTGCTCTCGGTGACCACGGTCATCGTGCTCACGGCGCTCGTCTGGCGCCTGGTCAACAGCGCGACCGGCCGCAATTTCATCGCCGTGCGCGACAACGAAACCGCCGCGCGGGTGATCGGCGTCCCTGTGCTGAAGACCAAGCTGCTCGCGTTCGCCATCTCGTCCTTCATCATCGGCGTCGCCGGGGTGCTGTGGGCCTTCACCTATCTGCGCACCGTCGAGCCGGCCGGCTTCAATCTCGACCGCTCGTTCCAGATCCTGTTCATCATCATCATCGGTGGGCTGGCCTCGATACGCGGCGCCTTTCTGGGAGCGGCGTTCATCGTCATCTTTCCGCTCATCCTGTCGCGGCTTGGCGCCTTCCTGTTTGGCGGACTGTTCGATTCGGGTGTTCTCGACATGAGCCAGCGCATCGTGCTTGGCGCGCTCATCATCATCTTCCTCATCGCGGAACCGAACGGGCTGTCGGCCCTCTTCGACCGCCTGAAACGACGGATCGGCTCAAGGTCCAGCTGAGCGCCGCTCGACATCCTCTCACGGACCACAACCTCAGGAGACGCAATCCATGACCTTCTTCAGTCACCTCAAGAAAGCGGCGATCGCCACGGCCTTCGTCCTCGGCGCGACGGCGGTCCACGCCGACGAGCAGTATTTTCCCCTGCAGAGCTACCGCGTCGGCCCTTATGCCGCCGGCGGCACCGGCTTCTTCGGCGGCTTCATCGACTATCTCAACCTGATCAACATCCGCGACGGCGGCGTCAACGGCGTCAAGCTGACCTGGAGCGAGGGCGAGACGCAGTATGAGGTCGAGAAGGGCGTCGAGGTCTATGAACGATTGAAGAGCAATCCCGGCATCGCCGCCTGGAACCCGCTTTCGGTCGGCATCGCCTATGCCATGATCGACCGCATCACCGATGACAAGGTGCCGCTGATCACCATCAACCACGGCCGCACCGACACCACGGACGGACGCGTGTTCCCTTACGTCTTCCCGCTGCTGCTCAATCCGTACAGCGAGACCTCGGGCATCGTGAACTATATCGCCTCCAAGGAAGGTGGCCTCGACAAGCTCAAGGGCAAGAAGATCGTCGTGCTCTATCACGGCTCGCCCTATGGCAAGGAGACGATTCCGATCTATGAGCTGCTGTCGCAGAAATACGGCTTCGAGCTGTCGCAGATCGAGGTTCCGCATCCAGGCAACGAGCAGCAGGCGCAGTGGCTGACGATCCGTCGCGAGCATCCCGACTATGTGGTGCTGCGCGGCTGGGGCGTGATGAACCCGGTTGCGCTCAAGACCGCGCAGAAGACCGGCTTCCCGGCCGATCACATCGTCGGCAATGTCTGGTCGAATTCGGAAGAGGATGTGATCCCCGCGGGCGATGCCGCCAAGGGCTATACGGCCATCACCACCCAGGCGTCAGGCGAGCAGTATCCGGTGGTCCAGGAGATCGTCAAAACGGTCTACGGCGCCGGCAAAGGCAATCTCGAGGAAAAGAGCCGTATCGGCTCGGTCTACCACAATCTCGGCATCGTCAACGGCATCCTCAATGTCGAGGCGGTCCGCATCGCGCAGGCCAAGTTCGGCAACCGCACGCTCACCGGCGACGAAGTCCGCTGGGGCTTCGAGCATCTCAAGCTCGATCCGGCACGCGTCGAGGCGCTGGGCGCCAAGGACCTGTTCCACTCGATCAACGTCTCCTGGGACAATCACGAAGGTGACGGCTACGTGACCTTCCAGCAGTGGGACGGCAAGAAGTGGAACGTCGTCTCCGACTGGATTGCGCCCGACTGGAAGCTGCTGCGTCCGATCATCGAGAAGTCGTCCGAGGCCTATGCCAAGGAAAAGGGCATCAAGATCCGCACGGCCGAAGACGCCGAAGCAGTGGTCAGCAACTGAAGTCAAACAACTCGCGGCCGGGCCCCGGGCCGGGCGCGGTTTCCTGCCTATTGCGGGGTCCTCGATGTCCAGCCCGGAAAATCCGATCCTGTCGGTCAGTCGCGTGGAGGCCGTCTACAACGGCGCCATCGCCGCCCTGCACGGTGTCGACCTGTCGGTCGGTAAAGGCGAGATCGTCGCACTGCTCGGCTCCAACGGCGCCGGCAAGACGACGCTGCTACGCGCCATATCCAATCTCCTCCCGGCCGAGCGCGGCACCGTTACCGCTGGCCGGATCACTTTCGACGGCGAGGATGTCTCCAGGGCAAGCCCCTCTCACCTCATCCGCAAGGGTCTGGTCCAGGTCCTCGAGGGCCGACACTGCTTCCGCTCGCTGACGGTCGAGGAGAACCTTCTGACCGGCGCGCTCGGGCGTTCGTCCTCCCGCACCGGCGTCAAGGCCGACCTCGACCGCGTCTATGCGCTTTTCCCCAGGCTCGCCGAGAAGCGGCGAACCCGGTCCGGCCTCACCTCCGGCGGCGAGCAGCAGATGACGGCGATCGGCCGCGGTCTGATGTCGCGGCCGAAACTGTTCGTGCTGGACGAGCCTTCGATGGGGCTGGCGCCGCTGATCGTCGACGAGATTTTTAGCGCTTTGAAGCGGCTCAATCGGGACGAAGATCTTTCGATCCTTGTCGCCGAGCAGAATTCGGCAGTGGCGCTGAAATATGCCGACCGCGCCACCGTGCTCGAAAACGGAAAGAGCGTGCTGGAAGGGTCGGCCGCCGACCTGCGCCAGCGCGACGACATCAAGACCTACTATCTCGGCGGCACGCCGCTTCCATCGCAACATTTTCCCCAGGAGACCGCAGCATGACCATCCAATCGAAGCAGCCGTCCGATACTCGCAGCGCCGTCCCTCCGGTCGAGCGTCCGTCGGCCAGAGCGCATGTCATCAAGACCGATGCCGAGGCGATCGCTGTGGCGGAAAAACTGGCCGCAGACTTCGCCAAGGACGCCTCCAGGCGGGACCGCGAGCGCATCTGGCCGAAGGAAGAGCTCGATGCGTTTTCGCAGAGCGGCCTGTGGTCGATCAACGTGCCGAAGGCCTATGGCGGACCGGAACTCTCCTATGTGACGCTGTCGAAGGTGATCACCATCATCTCGGCGGCCGATCCGTCGCTCGGCCAGATTCCGCAGAACCATCTCGGCGTCGTCGCCGCCATCCGCACCGTCTCTGACGAGGCCCAGAAGCAGTTGCTCTTCGCCGAAGTTCTGTCCGGCACGCGGTTCGGCAACGCGTTCTCGGAATTCGGCTCCAAGCGGGCGGCCGATTTTGAGACCAAATTCGTCGACGCTGGCGACCACGTCGTGGTCAATGGCCAGAAATTCTATTCAAGCGGCGCGCTGCTCGCCCATCTGGTGCCGATCGTGGCGCTCGATGACGAGGGCCGGGCCTGGTATGCCATCGCCGATCGCGGCGCGCCCGGACTGACGGTCATCGACGACTGGTCGAGCTTCGGCCAGAAGACGACGCTGTCCGGCACAGTCCTGCTCGACAATGTGAAAGTGCCGAAGACGCATCTCGTCCCCGGCTACAAGGGCTATGACCGGGCGACGGCCGACGGCGCCATCTTCCAGATCATCCAGGCTGCTGTCGATCTCGGCATCGCCAACGCGGCGATCGACGAAACCGTCAGCTTCGTGCGCACCAAGTCGCGCGCGTGGATCGACAGCGGCGTCGATCATGCCTGGCAGGATCCCTACACTATCCAGGCCGTCGGTGACCTTCGCCTGCGGGCCAATGCGGCGCAGGCCGTTCTGGACAAGGCAGGGCTGGCGGTCGACCGCGCCGTGGCCGATCCGAACGATAAGACCGTCGCGGAAGCGCAGATCGCGGTTGCCGAATCCAAGATCCTCACCACCGAGATCGCCATCAAGGCCACCAACAAACTGTTCGAACTCGCCGGCACGCGATCCACACTGGCCGAGCACAATCTCGACCGGCACTGGCGCAACGCCCGAACCCACACGCTGCACGATCCGGTGCGCTGGAAATACGCGATCCTCGGCAACTATTACCTGAACGACGTCAATCCGCCGCTCCACGCCTGGAGCTGAGCGAGAACGCCGTAAAGTCACAAAGGACTGTTCATGAGCACTGCCATCCCCGACAGGATCAAGGTCCTGTGGTTTCTCCCGACCCATGGCGACAGCCGCTATCTCGGCACCTCCGAGGGGGGCAGGGCGGTCGACCTGCCCTATCTGACCCAGGTCGCCAAGGCCGCCGACGCCATCGGCTATTACGGCGCGCTGCTGCCGACCGGCCGAAGCTGCGAGGACAGCTGGGTCGTGGCGTCGGCGCTGGCGCCGTTGACGCAGCGGCTCCGCTTCCTCGTTGCGGTGCGGCCGGGCCTGCAATCGCCGACGCTTGCCGCGCGGATGACCTCGACGCTCGACCGCATTTCCGGCGGGCGCCTGCTTATCAACGTGGTCACCGGCGGTGACCCGGTCGAGAACAAGGGCGACGGCATCTTCCTCAGCCATGATGAGCGCTATGAGGTGACGCGGGAGTTTCTCGATATCTACAAGGCCGTGCTCAGCGGCGAGACCATTGCCTTCGAAGGCAAGCACTTCCGCATCGAGGACGGAAAGCTGCTGTTCCCGCCTGTGCAGACCCCGCATCCGCCGCTGTATTTCGGTGGCTCGTCGGAGGCGGCCAATGCGGTCGCCGCCGAGCAGATCGACAAATACCTCACCTGGGGCGAACCGCCGGCTGACGTCGCCGCCAAGGTCGACCATGTGCGCGGCCTTGCCGAGAAGGCCGGACGCCAGGTGAGTTTCGGCATCAGGCTGCATGTCATCGTTCGCGAAACCAATGACGAAGCCTGGGCCGATGCCGACCGCCTGATCAGCCGCCTGGACGACAAGACGATCGCCGAGGCGCAGAAGGTTTTCGCGCGCATGGATTCCGTCGGCCAGTCGCGCATGAGCCGGCTGCATGGCGGCCGTCGCGACAAACTCGAAATCAGTCCGAATCTGTGGGCCGGTGTCGGCCTGGTGCGCGGCGGCGCCGGCACCGCTCTGGTCGGCGATGCGGCGACGGTGGCGGAGCGCATCGACGAATACCGGCGCATCGGCATCGATACCTTCATCCTGTCCGGCTATCCGCATCTGGAGGAAGCCTATCGCTTCGGCGAACTGGTGCTGCCGCTGTTGCCGCTCGATCACGAAATCTCGACGCGGCCGACGGCGGTTAACATGGGCCCCTTCGGCGAAACGGTGGCCGGCGACCATCGCCCGTCGTCGCTGCGCGCGAGCCAGTCTTGAGCGCCAGCGAACCGATCATAGCGATTGTCGGCGGCGGCTTTTCAGGTGCGGCGACTGCGTTTCATCTGGCGCGGCTGCTGCCGGCCAGTGCATCCGATATCGTGGTCGTCGAGCCGCGCGAAAGGCTCGGCTATGGTCTGGCCTATTCGACGACCGATCCTTCACACCGCATCAATGTGCCGGCCTCGAGGATGACGCTGATCTCCGGCCAGGATAGCCACTTCGCCGACTGGCTGCAGCAGAGCAGCGCTATTGTGGGGGATGTCGAGGCTATTGCCGCCAACGGCGCGATCTACCCGCAGCGCCGTGTTTTCGGCGGCTATGTCGAATCCCATCTCCAGCCCTTTCTGCTCAGCAAAACGATCCGCCATGTCAGGTCCGCCGTCGCATCGGTCGAGCGCACCGGCGAGGGCTACCGTCTGATCCTCGCTGATGGCGGGACGCTCGCTGCCGACGCCGTGGTGATTGCGACGACGCATCCGCCGCCGGCCTTGCCGATGCCCCTGAAGTCCGTGGCTGGCACAGCCGGGCTGGTGGCCAATCCCTATGATCTCGAGAGGCTGGAAGCGATCGGCCGCGACGACCGTGTCCTGGTCGTTGGCACCGGACTGACGTCGGCGGACGTGATTGCGACCCTCGACCGCAAGGGGCATCGTGGCCACATTGTCGCGCTGTCACGTCATGGCTATCGCTCGCGCAGCCACGCCTCGATACCGGCCGATCCAGTCGGTGATTTCACGACCCTTCCTTCACGCAGCGCAACGGCACTGTTCAAGCGCATCCGGGCCACGATTCTTGATGCCAAGCGTCAGGGCGAAGACTGGCACCCGGTGCTCGATGCCGTCCGGCGTCAGGGACAGGCCATCTGGCAGGCCTTGCCGCTAGCCGAGCAGCGCCAGGTTGTGCGTCATCTTCGCGCGCTGTGGGATGTGCATCGCTTCCGCGTTGCGCCACAGATCGCGGCCGTGCTCGATCGCCGCGCTGCCGAGGGCAGGCTTTCCTATCGCGCCGCATCGATTGTCGGCGCCGAACAGGTAGACGGATGCATTCGCGTCAGGCAGCGGCTGCGTGGCCAACGCAGCCTCGTTGTCGATGCTTTCGACAGTGTGATCGTGACGACCGGACCGGCGCACGCCGATATCTTGCGGACCAACACGGCGATTGCGGCGCTCGCGCGGATGGGATTGGTCCGGCTCGATCCGATTGGTCTTGGTTTGGATACCGACAGCCAAGGCCGTGCGGTCGGCACATCCGGGCGCCCGACCGATAGCATTTTCGTCAGCGGGCCACTGGCGCGAGGCAGCGTCGGCGAACTGATGGGAATTCCCGAAGTCACCGCACATGCCGAGCGCATCGCCGCCGAAATTCACCAATGGTTGGGATACCAAACGGCGTTGCGTCGCAAGGCGTCGTGAAGCTGCAAACACGATGAGGCTATCCAGATGACACTGACCGAACGCGTTCCCCTATTGGAAACCTTAGTGGAAACCCGGGTTCCCCTGAAATTTGCGATGCGACACCTGGCCGGAGCTGTCTCCGTGGTCACCGCCGGTGTTGGCGACGAACGGACGGGCGCAACCGTTACCACCGCCCATTCCCTATCGGTCGAA
This sequence comes from Mesorhizobium sp. M1307, assembly GCF_040318155.1. Lineage (NCBI taxonomy): Bacteria > Pseudomonadati > Pseudomonadota > Alphaproteobacteria > Hyphomicrobiales > Phyllobacteriaceae > Mesorhizobium > Mesorhizobium sp. M1307. The sequence continues at coordinate 37,006 of NZ_JAMYLR010000040.1, forward strand.
CCAGAGGTGATGGTTGTCAGCATCAATCTGAACTCGTCTACCTGGGCAGCCATCAGCCGGCATCGGCATTTCTGCGTGAATGTGCTGCGTGCCGACCAGATCGCGATTGCCGACCGCTTTGCCGGGCGCGGTGGCCTGAAGGGGTCGGCGCGCTACGAGGGCGCTCGCTGGTCCAGCCTTGCAAGCGGCGCACTGGCACTCGACGAGGCGCTTGCCGCGGTCGACTGCGCGGTTGAGGATACTATTATTCGCCACAGCCACGCGCTGATCCTCGGCAGCGTCCGGCATGTGGTGAGCGGAGAGCCGGGCCCGGCGCTGATCTATCATCACGGCGCATACGGATCGTCGTAAACGTATTTCGGTTCCTGGTGCTTGGCGGCGCGGTGAAGGTCCAGGCATTCAAATGAAGGCTTGATCTAGAATGCCTTGGAGAGAAAACAGTAAAGGGGAGGCGGGTCTTTTGGCGTCCAGCCAGAACCGCAGGCTAGAAGAGATTCCCAGCCATTTTGTCGCCCGTCACAATGTTACAAAACTCATCGTAAGTAGTTGATTTTATTATAGATACCTAGAGTTCAATCCTCTCTCGCAGCACCATCGAATTCAGCATACACCTGTTAGCGTCAACTGGTCGCCGACTGTCTGCAACAGGTGGAGAGCGGAAGTATCATCCCGGGAAATGTCGCCTCAATCGAGGCTGGCCGGCGACGAGAACGGCTGATTGGCGTCGACCACGAAGATGGCCAGCTCATCGAGATCGGTTGTGCCGGCGCTGAACACCTCCATCGGCGTGTTGGCCCCGTGTCCGATCATTGCCGTGCCAGCTTCAGCATAGGTCACTCCGTGGGGCGTTCTCTGGCCGAGCTTGCCGGCCAGCACATAGAAGGCCTCCGGTCCCGGATGCGTATGGATCTTCGTCTTGACGCCGGGCGCTCCACCGGCGCGGTTGACACGCAGCAAATACTCGCTTGCGCTGATCGGAGGGATCGGTCCGATCTCGACGACCTTGGTTCCGCCGGTCGTAGAGCCATCCTTCGGTCCAAGCGTGAACAGCCAGACCTTGCCTGCGACCTCGGCCGCAAGCGAGGTCGGGCCCGCAACGCTTTGGGCTTGCGCCAGCGTTGGCAGATTATCCAGCCGCCAGTACAACGGTCCGGAGGGCAGTTCCTTCACCTTTTTCTCAACCACCGGCTCGACGGCGAATTTGCTGTCTGCGGGCATTGAGGCTGACGTCATCAGCCCGAAAGCACACACCGAGAATATAAGCAGGCCAATACGGCGGGCGCTGAGGGAATGCGGCTTCATGGTTGGTCCTCCCTTTCATGGTCGTCCCCTCGACCCAATATTAGCTATAGCATATGTACCGACTTACGGCACGGACCAAGTTTCGAGCGAGCTAAAGCGCCTGCCGCCAAAGAAGACTGTTCACGATTCTAGGGAGAGTTTTCAAGCGTTGGAACTAGGTGTCGCGGTGGCATTGGCTGCGATGACGAGTGCCAGCAGCGCAAGGCGTGGCTCCTCCGCGTCGTCAAATGGGTAGCCGACGGCCCCCGTTTAGAGTTCGAAGCAGTCTTGCCCCCAGGCTACTGTGTCTGACGTGAGTCCAACGGTCCAGCCGTCCAAGATCGGCCCGCGCATGGCGGCCAGCCCCGTTCGGGCGGGCGCCCGAAAATGCCTGAGGTGCCAAGCATCTCGCCATGCTAGGAAAATGCCAAGGTCGAGGCACAGCTCCGCTCGCACGCGCCATGATGCGCGCGGGGAAGGCGTTCCAGTCTGCCCTGCTGCAGGCGGCTTAACAAAGCTTGCAGCCGGGAACAACCACTCAACGACTCGCGTTTCTTGCCAAGGCCCGCTTCTTTTGCAACGGGGCGGCGGGCGTCGAAGGCTCGCAAATGTCGCGCCGGCGTTTCAATCGCACTCGCCTCAGCCCTCACGATTTGGCTATTTGTGAACGCGTGTTTGATCAGGTTTGCGCAGATGAGCACATTGACCCTCTAAGCCTGGATGCCGAAGCCTTGGCGGTGATGATTGTCGCAATCTTCCGAAACGTGACTACCAATGAGCGCGAACTGCTGGAGGAAGTTAGGTCTCTTCGTCGCTCAAAAGGCGCAGAGAAGGCGCACTAGCTAGGCGGCGTTCCGAGGCGAATTGTTCTAGTCCCGCATTGGCACAATCGGATTGGCATCTGAATTGCTCATTGAGAATCGCCAGAGTGTAGCCACCGAGCTTGCGAAGGGGACGGAAATGGGCTTAGCCGAAGACTTATCGGATGTCGCGCTCACATTCGAATGTCCGGATTGCTTGCATCCGGCGGTAAGAAAGGGCTCTGCACTAAGAACAATCGCGCACTTCAGATGCGACGGGTGCAACGCCAAGGTGCGGATGACCTATCCGCAGAAGCTCGCGATCTTCGAAAAGCACAGGCTATTGGCCGCAAGCAGCCGGCAAAGCCGCGGGAAGCGATTGTACGCCCCCTACCGGGGCTGATTGCCGCCGACAACACGACACAGAAGGAAAATGCCCAAGGTCAGGGGCACAGATGCGGCCGAAGTGGCTTCGCGACCTCTGCCGCGTGCAGCGACGCGTGCTTAACACTTCCTCATCCGCGCGGCCTTCGCCCCTTTTGACGCATGTTGACCACGGCAATGCCGCCCAATCGGAATAATTCGGGCGAAGGGCTCGTTAGTTCTTTAGGCGATGCTAAAATACGGCAAAGTGTCCGAATGTCATTTCATGAAGCCCGCCAGACAGGCTGCGGCTCGCTCTGGCCTAACCTCGAAGGGAACCAGGGATGAAAATTTCGACTTCTCTCACAAGACGAAGTGTTGTCGCCGCGCTGGCGCTGGCCGCCGCATCGACGTCGGTATTGCCTGTCGACAAGGCGCTCGCGCAGACGAAGAAAACCACATCCGAGAAAAGTCTGTATGAGCGGCTGGGCGGCGTGTTTGCCATCGCAGCGGTGATCGATCATTTCAGCGACGCCGTCGTGAGGAACCCGATCGTCGGCCAAAAGTCCAAGAATCCGCAGCTGCGCAAATGGCACACCAAGAACCTGGAAAGGTTGCCCGGCCTTAAGTTCATGCGCACGCTGTGGGTCTGCGACGTTTCTGGCGGGCCCTTCAAGTTCGTCGCCACCAAGCCCGGCACGACGCCGCTCGGTCTCGAGGAGGCGCATCGCGACCTGCGGATTTCCCCCGCGGAATTCGATGAGGTCGCAGCCGAACTCGGGCGGACGTTGGATCATTTCAAAATTCCGAAGCCTGAGAAAACCGAAGTCCTGGAAGCTTTCGCCGCCCACAAAGACGAGGTCACCGCCGGCTACGTCAAGCCGGGCTGAAGCGCTTATATCGCGCGGGCATTCGTTCTGAGCATGGCGCGCATCGCCGTGACGATGCGGCGCGGCCGTAGCTCAGCGCGCGCAGTCTTCCGATGGATTCTACTCGGAACCTGCGCGAACTGTTTCCGCGCTGAGCGACCCTTCCGGCAGTGGCAGCATGAGTTCAGCCTCGGACTTCGTCAGATGGATCCATGCCGCCCAGTCCGATGGCCGCAGCACAACCACTTGCCGATTGTGATATGGCGCGACATCCGGCCCCGGATCGGTCGTCAGCATCGTGAACGTCGGCGGCTTGTTGCCGACACCCTCGCGCCACAGCCCGGCAATCGCCATGAACGAATGGCCATTCAGCGTGAACCTGTGCTTGGTTTTTGGATATTTCGCTCCCGTGAATTCGAAGAATGCCGACGCCGGAACGAGACAGCGCTTGCTGTTGCTGAACTGCCGGCCCTCCGAGCGAAAGTTGAATACAGGTCCGCCTTTTGGCCCGGCCGGGGGAAAGCCGAACGTCATCGACGCCAGTTCGATTGCGTCGCCGGCGGCGCGCATTACCGGCGCGGGGTCGTTGATGTGGATGTCATCCGCCTGCGGCAGATCCAATTCGGTTTGATGGCTGGGGATTTTGAGCGCCAGCGATTCCATCATCCGGCAGTATTCGGCCCAGGCGATGTGCTGCTCGTAGTCATTGCACATGGAAAGGCTCCGTACGCTCGACCGAGATCAGTTCAACATAGCGTTTATCGGTTGGCGCCGATTGCTGGCGGATTTGATATAAGCCTATTTGGGCCGGCGTGCGGCAGCGATGGCCTGCAACAGATTGATGCTGTTCACGTCGGGTTCGCTGGATGCGGCAACGGCAAGTGCGGCGGCTTCGGCGATTTTCGCGACGTCGTCGCTGCTGATCGTTCTGCGCTTTTCCAGCAGATTTACAAGTTCGACAATGAGAAGAAAGGCGTTCACGCCATATCGTTCGGCTTTGAGCTCGAACTCGCCTCGAGCCAATTTCTCCGCGTCTCCTTCAGCCCGTTTGTCCACGTGATCGCCCTCTACTTTTGCCGATAACCTATTAACGCTTAGCACGAATGGTTTAATCCTTCGAACTGGCCACAACCTTCGCCAATTGCCGGGCATAGTGTCGCCGGTGGCAAGGGCATGGGTTCAGCCAAGGATGAGACCAACCAACAGAACGGTAAGAATAAAGGACAACACGACGGCAAGTAGCCCGCATGCTTCCAAAGTGTTGGTTTGCCAAGCTTTCGTCGGGCGCCTCCGGTTTGAATTCCCGTTTCGCGAAACAAACTTCATCGGGCACCAGATCGGACGCGGAGCCGGCTTGAATTTGGCAAAGCGCTCCTCTTCATCGGCCCGGAAGGCATCTCCGCGAAACTCCGGAGCACCGTATGCGCGGCGCCGGCCTGCCTTTCATCGACGCGAGCAATCACCAATACGACACCCTCAGCGATCTTCGGCTTGCGCGGCTTCTGGGCAAAATTGGCAAAAGTTCCGAGAAGCACGCCGGCAAAGCCGCCCCAAGCCGCACCGACCAGGGCCATGCCGGTCATCCCCGCAGGATCAACGTCTTGAGCTCCAAAAGCGCTGAAGCCGGCCAACAGACCAGCCGTCGCGCCAAGTGCGGCACCAGCGACGGCACCTCGCCAGAGAGCGCTCATCTCATCTTCGTAATATCCAGCAACGCTGATCGGTTCATCATTGTCATTGTAAGATCCGACGACGCTGATTTGCCGGCGACGAATCCCGGCAGCCTGAAGCCTGGCAACGGCACGTGCTGCCTGGGCATGGGAATTGAACAGCCTGCTGATCGTTTGCATTTACGTCCAGGCCCGCCGCCCGTTCGGAGCGTCGGGGCCTCTCCTCCCTGGCTTGAACTCATCCGCCCGGACGCATCTTCGTCGCGCCAAAGCTCACCACAACGTGAGCCAGCCGGCTACGTTCCTCAGCCGGGGCTTCGGTCCAATCCTTGAGTATCTTGCTTGGGACCTAAGTCTGACCTGCTTGAATGCAACGGGCAGTGAGGCCACGCCGAGAGGGAGCCGTTGCCGAATCGAAGAGGTCGAGGAGAGGGCTAAGGCCTATCGCAGACCCAAAAAGCTCAAAATGACTATTACGATCACGATCGCGCCGACCAGCCAGATAATGTTGTTCATGATTACGCTCCTTCGCCTACGGGCTGGGCACGCCGAGGCGAAGCCCGCCACGCAAGTAGAACATCAGATATGGCTAAAGCATCCTCGCGGGCCTCGCTGTCGAAAGAGCCCACCGCACCAGTCGGCATGGGCGACGCAGAGTTTCACCCCGGTGGTGGGCAGCAAACGGCATTGCATCCAAAGGCTCAGCTGATGCTTCTGGACCAGTTATCAACCTGGCGCTCCGCCTCTTCCTTGGCAATGCCATATCGCTCCTGGATGCGTCCCAAGAGCTGGTCCCTATTGCCCTCGATACGATCAAGATCGTCGTCGGTGAGGTCACCCCACTGCTCCTTCGCCTTGCCTTTGAACTGCGTCCATTTTCCCTTGATTTGATCCCAGTTCATATGTTCCTCCTTGCTTCCTGGGCCCGCACTGAAGCGGAGCGCGGACCGATCGGCATTTCAATGTTGGTGACGAATGAAGATTAGCAGCCGCTAAAAGTTCCAGTGCCGGCGCAAAAAGCCCGTCGTGCCCGTGCCGGACTGCGAGCTGATGTTGATGATGCCTGGAGCTTGATGCTCTTTCGCGGCACTGTCTTATGCCGTTGAAGGCGCTGAGCTTCTTGCTGGTTGGCCTTGGCTGGCAAGCCTCGAAAGGCTGCCCGGCAGCATTGTTCTGTCCTTGCCGATCATGAGCACGCCGCTGTCGGGCGCCAACAGTGCCGAGAACGGCAGCATCGCCGCGCCGATCGGCGAGGCCTCGGGGCCGAATTGTCCCGAGACGATTTCCGGCGCCACGATGCCGATGGCGCTGATCCTGTTGAACTGGGTCTGCACCTTTGCCAGCAGCTCGAGATGGATCGGCCGCGGCAGGATGCTGTCGAGAACGATCGCCTCGATGTCGATGACGGAGGTGATGGCGATGATCGCCTCGACCAGCGCATTGGCGCAATCGTCGATCCATTCGGACAGCGGTTCGCGCGCCCCTGGCGGCAAGGGGTCGAGTTCGCGCACGCGGTTGATCTCGATGCCGCGCGATTTGAGATGATTGACCAGCACATAGATCGAAGCGCGATGCAGCAGGCTCTGGTAGCGCGCCGGCTTGGCCGCCACCGAATCGAGGCTTGAAGGCGAGACCGGCAAAGGACCGAGCGCGGCGCTGTTGCCGTGCGGCCCGGTATGGACCTTGCCGCCTTGCACCAGTCCGCCGCCGACAAAGGTGTCGATCGAGATATGCATGAAGTCGCGGAACCGCGCGCCGGTCCCCTGGATGAGTTCGGCGAGTGCGGCCGATGATGCGTCGTTTTCCACGAAGACCGGGGTCTTCGGCTTTGTGGCGAAGAACGTCGTCAGATCGATTGCTTCCCAGCGGCTGCCGAGATCGTCGGGAAAGCCGAGCTCTTCGCTCCAGCCGCCGAGGAAATATGGCGAGGCGATGCCGACGCCGACGATGCTGGCATCGCCAAGCCCCTCGACCAGCTTGTCGAAATTGGCCAGCGACATGTTGCCTGCCTTGAGCACCATGTCGGGATCCGGAAAGCGATATTCGTGCGACTCGCGCGAGCGGACCTCGCCGGCAAAGTCGACGAGCACGGCTTCCAGCGCGCGCCGGCCGATCTTGATGCCGACGCTGTAGATACGCTCAGGTGCAAGTCGGTAGAGAGTGGATGGCGATCCGCGTTGCCCGAACCTTTTTCCCACTTGCTTTACGAATCCGGACGATTCCAGCCCGTCGACAATGGTGGCGACCGCAGCCGGCGTCAGATTTGCGGCGCGCGCCAGATCGGACTTGGATGCCTCCTTCAGGCGGCGAATGGCATCAAGCACGAAGCGCTCGTTATAATGCCGAACCTTGACCGAATTGCTGCCTTTTCCGGACAAAACCGGCGCCTCCCCATTCATTCCCGCAGAGCCACTCCAGCCGCTTGCAGCTTTGAGGCTGCCGCGGGGTCGAGCACTCCAATCGCACCCGTGCGCGACGCGACAGTGCCCTTCGCGGCCATGGAAGTCAATTTTCCAGTTGCGGCATTCGGCCATTTAATATAGCAAATTGAAAAAACAGGACCAGGGAGGAAAGGTGCTGCACTTGGGCGCATTAGGCGAAGCCGACGCCATGGTGAAGAGCGACGCGGCTGTCCCCGTTGCCCTGGTTCAGGCGACAAAAGCCTTCGGCGGCACGATTGCCCTCAAGGACGCGTCCTTCGAATTGCGCTCAGGCGAGGTGCTGGCTCTGCTTGGCGAAAACGGCGCCGGCAAGAGCACCTGCGTGAAGCTGCTGGCCGGCGTGTATCTCCCGACCGGCGGCCATGTCGAAGTCGATGGCAAGCCTGTGGTCTTCCATTCGCCGCACGACGCCCAGGCTGCCGGCATCTCGGTCATGCACCAGCACCCCGGTCTTTTCCCTGATCTTTCGGTGGCGGAGAACATCTATCTCGGCCATATGCCGCGCGACCGCTTCGGCGGCATCGACAACGCCGCCATGCTTGCCGGCGCGCGCAGGGTGCTGGCGACAGTCGGCCTCGACGTGCCGGCCGAAACCCGGCTCGGAATGTTGCGCACCTCCGAACAGCAACTGGTCGAGATCGCCCGCGCCCTGTCGCTCGACGCGCGGGTGCTGATCATGGACGAGCCGACGGCCGCCCTGTCGCAGCGCGAGGTCGAGCGGCTGTTCACTGTCGTCGCCGACCTGCGGCTGCACGGCGTGGCGATGATGTTCGTCGGCCACCGCATGGACGAGATCTTCCGCATCGCCGACCGCATCGCGGTGCTGCGCGACGGGCGTCTCATTGGCGTCAAGCCGAAGGCCGAGCTTGGCCGCGCCGCTGCCATCGGCATGATGGTCGGCCGTGAGGTCACCGACCTCTATCCGCAACGAAGCCACGCCACCGGCGCACTGGTGCTGGAGGCGAGGGGGCTTTCGCACGCCGGTGGCTTTTCCAATATCGACCTCAAGCTCCATGCCGGCGAGGTGCTCGGGCTCGGCGGCCTGGTCGGCAGCGGGCGGACCGAGATCGCGCGCGTGCTGTTCGGAATCGACCAGCCCGATGCCGGCGAAATCCTGATCGACGGCGAAGCTGTGCGCTTCGCGTCGGCACGCGACGCCATGGATGCGCGTATCGCCTATGTCTCTGAAGACCGCATGGGCCAGAGCCTGGTGATGGATTTTTCCATCCTCGACAACGCGGTGCTGCCAGTCCTCGACAAGACAGCCCGCTCCAGCTTCTACGGCACGAACCGCGCGATCAATCTGGTTTCGGACTGGCTGAAGCGCATGAAGCTTCGCTTTTCCGGCTACGCGCAGCCGGTAAAGGAACTGTCCGGCGGCAACCAGCAGAAGGTGGTGTTGGCCAAATGGCTGCGCACCGAACCGCGCGTCCTCATCCTCGACGAGCCGACGCAAGGCATCGATATCGGCACCAAGGCGGAAGTGCATGCGATGATCGCCGACCTTGCCGCCCAGGGCATGGCAATCATCTTGATCTCCTCCGAAATGCCCGAGCTCATCGGCATGTGCGACCGCATCATCGTCCTGCGCGAAGGCCATCGGACGGCCGAATTTGCCAGGGGCGAAGCCACTCAGGAAAAGGTGCTGGAAGCAGCGACCAAGGCCGGCGAAAGCGCCGATGCGGCGGCACAGGCCGCCCGCGAGGAGAAGAGAAAAGGACCGCTCGACATACTGAAGCGGCGGGAGTTCGGTCTGCTCGCCGCGATGCTGGCGGTCGCCATCCCGGTCACCATCATCAACCCGCGCATGGTGAGCGCTGCAAACCTGACCGCCGTGTCGATGGATGCCGCCCTGCTCGTCGTTGCTGCACTCGCGCAGATGCTGGTGCTGATCACCCGCAACATCGACCTTTCGATCTCTGCGGTGATCGGCCTGTCGGCTTACATGGCGGCCAGCATGGTCCAGGCCTATCCAGGGCTCGACATCGGCATTGGCCTGATAACCGCATGCGCCGTCGGTGGCGTCGCCGGCCTGATCAACGGCCTCGTCGTCACCAGGGGAAAGATCCCGGCGATCGTCGTCACGCTGGCCTCGATGTCGATCTTCCGTGGCTTCAACTCGATCTGGGCAGCCGGTGATCAGATCAGCGCCGACGAAGTCACGCAAGCCTGGCTCGACATGACCGGCCTGAAGATCGCCGGCGTGCCGCTGATCGTCATCATCGCGATCGTTATCGTGTGCCTGGGCTACGTGCTGCTCTATCGCACAGCGATCGGGCGCGAACTGTTCGCCGCCGGCTCCAATCCCGACGGCGCGCGTCTTATCGGCATCCCCGTCGACCGCCGCATTCTGCTGGCCTTTGGCATGGCCGGCCTGCTCGGCGGCCTGTGTGGCGCGCTGTGGGCATCGCGCTATGCGACCATCGATGCACGCGTCGCGCTCGGCTTCGAACTCACCGTGATCGCGGCGGCGGTGGTCGGCGGCGTCGCCATCCGCGGTGGTTCGGGCACGCTGCTCGGTATCATCCTCGGCGCGCTCACGCTGCTCGTCATCAAAAACGGGCTGACGCTGGTGCGCGTCGACCCGCTGTGGCTGCAGGGCGTCTACGGCCTCGTGATCCTGGTCGCCATCGGCATCGACACCTTCATCGTGCGGCGGGCCGAGCAGGCAAGACAGGCGAGGGCGCGGTGAAAAAGTTCCTCCGTTCGATCGACTTCTGGGATCTGCTGCTGGCGACCTCTTGCGTGGCCATCTTCCTCTATGCCGCGATCTTCGTGCCGAATTTCGTTTCCGGCTTCAATCTCTCGCAACTGGCCGCCAGCGCCTCGGAAAAGGCATTGCTGATCCTGCCGATGACGCTGCTCATCATCACCCGCGAGATCGACCTGTCGATCGCCTCGGTGCTGGCGCTGACGTCCGTCGTCTTTGGCTTGCTGGTCCAGGCCGGTGTGCCGACACTTGCCGCAATCCCGCTGACGCTCGTCATCGGCGGCCTGCTCGGCGCCTTCAACGGCTATCTGGTCTCGGGCCTTGGACTGCAGTCGTTGGTTGTGACGCTCGGCACCATGGCGCTCTATCGAGGCATTGGCTACATCCTGCTCGGCACCGGCTCGGTCAACATCCTGCCGCCCGCGGTCGTCGATTTCGGCATCAACAACCTGCCTGGCACCGAGATACCGTGGACCATCGTGCCCTTCCTGGTGCTGGCGCCGGTGTTTGCGGTCGTGCTGCAGAAGACGCCGACCGGCAAGCGCATCTACGCGCTCGGCGGCAGCCCCGAAGTGGCGCGCTATTCCGGCATAAACACGCGCCGGATGGTGCTGAACCTGTTCGTCGTCTCGGGCATCGTCGCGGCGATAGCCGGCATCGTCTATACCGCGCGCCTTTCCAACGCCCGCGCCAACAATGCGCTCGGCATGGAGCTCGACGTCATCACCATCGTGCTGCTCGGCGGCGTCAGCGTCTTTGGCGGCAAGGGACGCCTGACCGGCGTCATGCTGGCACTGGTCCTGATCGCCATCATCCGCAACGTGCTGGCGCTGAACCAGATCGGTGGCGACGCGCAGGGCATGATCATCGGCCTGCTTTTGATCGGCTCGCTGCTGGTCGGCAATTACTGGCGCTCCACACAGGAGATGCTCAGCAGATCCCGCGCAATGCGCGAGACAAAGGGGTGATCTCGGGCCCCTTCCTTCAAGCCCGAATTTTGACGGAGGAGTCACAATGAAAGCGTTTAGATTAGCCCTGCTCGCATCCGCGGTTCTGCTTGCGCCAAGCTCGCTGGCCTTCAGCCAGGAGTGCGCCAAGAAACCCGTAACGGTCGGTTTCCTGCCCAAGCTCGACACGGATCCCTACTTCAAAGTGGCCTTTGGAGGCGCACAAGAGGCAGCCAAGGAAATTGGCGGCACCGCTACCCAGGTCGCCCCATCGCAGGCGACCGCCGAGGCGCAGATCGAATTCATCAACAGCCTCGTGTCGCAGAAGGTCGGAGTCATCGCAATTGCCGGCAACGACGCCAATGCCGTCGCGCCTGCGCTGAAGCGCGCCGTTCAGCAGGGCGTCAGGGTGATTTCGTATGACTCCGATGTGGCCGCCGATGCGCGTGCGGTGTTCGTCAATCAGGTGAAGGGCGACAGTCTCGCCGAGATGATGCTCGAAAGTGCATTCGCCCTCAGCGGCGGTGAAGGCGAATTCGCGATCCTGTCGTCGACGCCGACGGCGACCAACCAGAATGCCTGGATCGACTTCATGAAGGCGAAGATGGCGGCCGAGCCGAAGTTCTCCAAAATGAAGTTGGTGCAGGTGGCCTATGGCGAAGAAAGCGAACAGATCAACCAGCAGCAGGCATTGGCGCTGGTCCAGGCGTTTCCCGATCTCAAGGTGATCATCGTCCCGGCAGGCATCGGCCTTCCGGCGGCCGCGCGTGCACTCGAGGAAGCGGGCATGATCGGCAAGGTCAAGCTGACCGGCCTCGCGCCGGCCACTCTGATCTCGAAATACATCAAGGACGAAGCGGCTCAGGATATCTGGTGGAACGTCACCGATCTTGGCTATCTTACTTATCAGACGGCCCAGGCGTTTGCGCAATGCAAGATCACCGGCAAGGAGGGTGAGAAGTTCACGGCAGGCAGGCTCGGCGAATACACGATTGGCGCCGGCGGCGAACTGATCCTTGGTCCGGCCAAGATCGTGACTCCCGAAAATCTGGCCGAGTTCAAATTCTGATCCTATAGAGCTTGAGTTCTAGGGGGCGCCGGTCCATCCGGCGCCCTTCCTAAAAACCTCTCGAATGAAAACAGTGCGGGGCGGCAATGAAGATATTGCTTGCAGGCGAAACCTTTGCAGCGACGACCTCGGTTGCCATCGGCAGCGACGTGCTTACAAGTGCGGCCTCGGCAAATGGTGCGACGGCCTTCAATGCCGCGCTGGCCACTGAAGGCATCGCGGTCACGCAGATCGGCGGCGAGCGTTGCGGCGCGGAGTTTCCCTATGACCTCGATGGGCTCGCCCAATATCAGGCGGTGGTGATCTCCGACGTCGGCGCCCTGACATTGCTGGTGACGCCGGATGCCCGCGCCGGGCGTGTCGGCGTCAACCGCCTCGATGTGCTCAAGGCCTATGTCGAAGGTGGCGGCGGGCTGATGCTGGCCGGCGGTTACATGGGCTTTCAGGGCATGTTCGGGACGGCGCGTTTCCACGACACCCCGGTCGAGGACGTTCTGCCGGTCCGTTGCCTACCCTACTGCGACGGCATGGAGGTGCCGCAAGGACTGCAGGCCTCCGTCCTGCAGTCGTCACATCCGATTTTTTCCGGGGTGGAGGGGCCTTTGCCGCCGATTCTCGGCATGAACAAGCTGGAATTCAGGCGCGACGGTTCGTCCCGGCTTCTGGCGACCTGCCACCATCGCGGCACCGACTGGCCGCTCCTTGCCGTCGGTAGCCATGGCCGCGGCCGCACGATTGCCTGGGCAACCGATATCGGCCCGCATTGGCTCTCGCAGGATTTCCTCGGACGGCCGTTCTACGGAAGACTGATGGCGAACATGGTCCGTTGGCTCGCCGGCGATGAATGAGAAAGCTGGTTTGACCAGTGCGGCTGCCCAATCCTCCAACGAAAGACCAGGCTATCAAGCATACGTTGAATCAGGACGGCAGTGGCTCATAAACCGAAACCCCGATGTATCGATCGTATGAGCCACGATCTTTCTCAGGAAGCTTGTCTCGGGTTACACGCAATGTGAATCCCCCCTGCAAGTGCCCCGCGTCGAGAACCATCCAATCGAAAATATCATCGCCTTCAAACGAAAGTCGCTGTCCGACTTGATGCCATTTCTGAAGCTCGGGTGGCACCTCGAAAAACGTACCTGAAAATAGCCGCTCCTCAGCATGATAATGCACAGCGGCAAGCCAAAGGAAAACAAAGTGGTCCTCCCGAAGGCGTACGGACTCGTCGGGATCGCGAAACCGAAGCTTCGCGGAACAGAAGGCATCTGCATTTCCCTCGATATGTTCGACAAATGTCGGCACACTCGCAAGCGCGCGATCGTAAGCTGCTAGGAAGGCGGGGTCTGTCTGCGAGATAGCCGTGAAGAGTGGCTCATTCCGCGGTTCGTCGAATTCACCGTTCGATTGAGATTTTTCGCTCATAAAAGACCTCTTGGACTAACCTTGCGAAGTCCGCGCGCTTCTTCCTGGTGTGGGGAGACGGCGCTCGCGAAGCGGTGTCGCACTACCAGCCAAAGAGTCCTATCACGCTACCGACCAACCGCCATCCTCCAATATATTCGCGCCAGTCATCAGTGACGCCGCCGGCGAGGCGAGGAACACCACGGTGCCCGCGACGTCGATCGGGTCGCCGATGCGGCCGAGCGGAATGTGGCCAGCACATGCAGGCGAGTGCGCAGGCGCGGCCGATGCCGCGCGAGGCCCCGGTGACCAGCACCACCTTGCCGGCGAGGTCGAATTTCGGCGTGAACTCATTTGTCATGCGATTCCACCTTGTTCTTCAAATCGGACCGGCTGCCGTGTCGAACCGAAAAGGCTCGCGTGAATTCGGCGCCCAGCAGAAATATCTCGGCCGAATAATAGACCCATAACAGCACGACGAGCAGGGCGCCGGCCGCGCCGTATGACGATGAGATGGCGCTGGTTCCGATATACCAGCCAATCAGCGACTTGCCGATGGTGAACAGAAACCCGGTGACCACGGCGCCGATGCCCACATCGCGCCATTGCAGGCTGCGGTCCGGCAGCACCTTGTAGATTGCGGCAAACAGCAGCGTGATCAGGGCAAACGAGACGATCCCGTTGATCGCGCTCAGGATGATGGTGCCGAACGGCAGGTAAGCGTTGATGACTTCTCCGAGCGCCGAAATTGCAGCGCTTACGACCAGCGACACCAGGAGCAGAAAACCGAGGGCGGCGACCAGGCCCAGGCTTGCAATGCGTGCCCGAACCATTCGTGAAATCGTTGCCCCGCTCGGTTTGACTTTCCAGATTTCGTTCAACCCCAGCTGCATCTCGCCGAACACGCCGGATGCGGCGACGAACAGCGTGACCAGCCCCAGAATGCTGGCGAGGGTTCCGGCTTCCTTCTGCGAGGCGTTTTCGATCGTAGCTCGCAGCAGCTCGGCACTTTGCGGCCCCATCAGGCCAGCGATCTGTGCCGAAAGGGCGAGTTGCGCCGCCTCGTGCCCGAAGGCCATGCCGGCAATAGCCACAACGATGAGCAGGATCGGCGCAAGCGAGGTCGTGGCATAAAACGCTATCGCCGCCCCATGGCTCAGCGCATTGTCGTCGATGAAGCCGATGACGCTCTGCTTGAGGAGCCTCCAGCCCTCTGCTGCCAAATTCCACATGTAGGCCTCGCATGCCTGTCAACAAACAAGTAGCGGCGGCGCAGCGCTAGGCGAGGGGTGGGGGCTCGGCCGGAACAAAGCCGGCAACGGCACGCTGTACAAAGCGATCGCCTATAAAGGCGGCGTGCAGCGAACATCCTGCGAAAGGTGCCGCTCGACTGGCCGGGGACGTGCTCACGATGCAATCAGGGGAACTGTGACAGTTGTCTGATAATGTATCGGATATCGGTTGAAATACGGGAACTCGATCACGAACGCATATTGGGCGGTCAGATGTGCCATGCGAAAGCCGCCGCTGGCGACGTCGATTGCTATTGTTACGTCGACGTCTTTCAATCCCAAATCCAGTAATTTTTCCGTGGCAATGGCTTGGATCTGGGCCTGAGTCAGCGAGTTCTTCATTTGCAGCGCACGTGACGACGTTTCCAGCGTGTACCGAACACTCGACATAGCATTCAGAGCCCAGCCGA
>NZ_JAMYLR010000041.1:0-51308 GCF_040318155.1 Mesorhizobium sp. M1307
GGCATCCCGAACCTCCCGGCGCAAAGCGCGCCAAACTGTTCGCGATGTCCTCGCACACCTGTTCGCGATGTCTCCGGTCCAAACAGGGGGGAGATTGGCAGCTTCGCCGAAAGCGCCCTTCTTTGGAGACTAGCAAAAGCCGAAGTGACATCCAATCTCCCCACCAGAGGGGGAGATGTCCGGCAGGACAGAGGGGGGCGCGACGGATCGCGGCGGGTCGGTTCTACTTCCCACTCACCGCCTGCTGATAAACATCGGGCTTGAACCCGACGAGAACCCTGTCGCCAAGTTCCAGCACCGGACGCTTGATCATCGTCGGTTTGGCCAGCATCAGCGCCTTGGCCTTCTTCTCGTCCAGGCCCAGTCTGTCCTCGTCCGACAGTTCACGGAACGTTGTGCTCGCCTTGTTGAGCAGGATTTCCCAGCCGACCTTGCCTGACCAGCCGTCCAGCCGATCCGCTTCAAGCCCGTCTGCCCTGTAGTCGTGAAAGCGATAGGCAACATCGTGGCTCGCCAGCCAGGAACGCGCCTTCTTGACCGTATCGCAATTGGTGATGCCGTACATGGTGATCGTCAAAACGCGTCCTCGGACCAGTCGAATCTGACGGCACCCTAAAACCGCGCCTCTCGGTTTTCCAGCGGCCTCGCCGGCCGTCTGCGATTTTCGCGCTTGCCAATAGTAAGGAATCTTCCTAACTATTTCCCGAGCTAATTTGAGGCAAGGAAACGACCATGACGGGCCTGCAGACCGAAAGCCCCCCGCCCATTGACGGCATTTTCCGGGCGCTCGCCGATCCGACCCGGCGACGCGTGGTCGAGCGACTGAACCGAAGCCCCGCCTCGGTCAGCGAGCTTGCCCAGCCGTTCGAGATGGCCCTGCCATCCTTCATCGAGCACCTCAGGGTTCTGGAAGGCAGCGGGCTGGTGCATTCGGAAAAGGCCGGCCGCGTCAGGACCTACCGGCTCGCGCCGGAGCCGTTGAAGCTCGCGGAAAACTGGTTGGCCGAGCAGCGTGCGCTGTGGGAGCGCCGTCTCGACCAGTTCGACGATTACGTGCTGAAACTCAAGGAGACAGACAGATGAATATGGTGCCGTTGTTCCAACCCGATCCGAAGCTCGACCTCGTGCTCGAACGGACGATCGAGGCGCCGCGAGAACTGCTGTGGATGGCCCTGACGAGACCCGAGCATGTCAGCCAATGGTTCACGCCGAAGCCGTGGATCATCACCGATTGCGAGATCGACCTGCGGCCCGGCGGCCTGTTCCGCACCCGCATGCAGTCGCCCGACGGCAAGGAGGTCAACGATAGGCGTTGCTGCTACCTCGATATCGTCCAGGACGAGCGGCTGGTGTGGACCGATGCGCTGCTGCCAGGCTACCGGCCGTCAGGCGACCCATTCATCACAGCCGTCATATCGCTGCAATCGCATGGCGAGACGACGCGCTACACCGCCACCGCCATCCACCGCGACGAAGCCACGCGCAACAGCCACGAGGAGATGGGCTTCCACGACGGCTGGGGCACGGTGGCGGATCAGTTGGCCGGCTATCTCAAGACGATCTGAGGCGACCCTGCTTCGCACTCACATTGCGGCCACGGAGCCGTCGTGGCCGTTCAACCGAACGCCGATGCCGAGGCACCAACGCTCGCAACAAACTTGACGGTTGGCGTAATGCCAATGTTGAACGCTCAGGCGCCGTAGCCGATGATGCCCTTGATCTCGAGGAAATCGTGGATGGCCCAGTCGGCATATTCGCGGCCGTTGCCGGACTGCTTGTAGCCGCCGAAGGGCGCAAACGTATCCCATTCCGGATAGTTGATCGACACCTGCCCGGCACGCAGGCGGCTGGCAATCTTGCGGGCGTGGTCGATATCCCCGGACTGGACATAGGCAGCCAGGCCATAGACGGTGTCGTTGGCGATCTTCACCGCATCATCATCGTCATCGTAGGAGATGACCGACAGGACCGGCCCGAAAATCTCCTCCTTCTCGATGGTCATGCCAGGCCTGACGTGGCCGAAAACGGTCGGTCGCACATAATAGCCACGGTTGAGGTGTTCAGGCCGGCCGGGGCCGCCGGTGACCAGCGTCGCACCCTCGGCGATACCGGCCTCGATCAACCGCTGGATCTTGTCGAACTGGACGTTGCTGACCACCGGCCCGAGCTTGGTCTCCTCCGAGCGCGGGTCGCCGACCTTGTGCCGTTCGGCGGCCTTCCTGGCGATCGTCAGCGCCTCGTCGTGACGGGCGGCCGGTACCAGCATGCGGGTCGGTGCATCGCAAGACTGGCCGCTATTGCCGAAGCAGGCGTTGACACCCTTGCGCACCGCCGTCTCGAAGTCAGCGTCGGGCAGCACGATGTTGGCCGATTTGCCGCCCAGCTCCTGCGCGACGCGCTTTACCGTCTCGGCCGCCGTCTTGGCGACGATGATGCCGGCCCGGGTCGATCCGGTGAACGAGACCATGTCGACATCGGGATGGCCAGCCATGACCTGGCCGACATCCGGACCGGTGCCATTCACCATATTGTAGACGCCCTTCGGCGTGCCGGCGGCGTCCATCACCTCGGAAAAGATGATGCCGCTGATCGGCGCGATTTCGGAAGGCTTTAAAACGACGGTGCAGCCGGCGGCGATGGCCGGCGCCACCTTGCAGACTATCTGGTTGAGCGGCCAGTTCCACGGTGTAATCAGCGCGCAGACGCCGATCGGCTCCTTGACCACCATGGTGGTGCCGCGCTTCTCGCTGAATTCGTAATCCTCCAGCGCCTTGATAGTGGCTTCCATGTGCGCCCTGCCCGCCCAGGCCTGCGCCTCGCGCGCCCACCTGATCGGCGCACCCATTTCCTGGCTGACCGCCTGGGCGATGTCCTCGTAGCGCTCATTGTAGACTTCGAGGATACGCTTCAGCAGCTTCAGGCGCTCGGCCTTGTTCGTTTGCGAAAAGGCCGGGAATGCCGCCTTGGCTGCAGCCACGGCCTTGTCGACATCGGCTTTCGAGCCGACCGAGATTTTGGTGTAGGCCTCTTCAGTGGACGGATCGATCACATCCAGCGTTGCCGGAACCACGGGGCCGACCCATTTGCCGCCGATGAAAAAATTGAGATGATTGCTCATGGGCCGTGCTCCGGTTTTCTGGAAATGAGTGAGACTAGCTAGGCAGCATAGGGCAGTTGGCACCACGGCGCAGGCTGATATGCGCCACGTCGCCGACGCTGAATTGAAAACCCTCTGTCCGGCGCGGCGCGTCGATCACCACCTGTGTCCCCTGCCCCAACTCTGCATGAAGGCGCAAGGTGCGGCCGTGAAAGACGATGCTGTTCACCCGCACCGGTGCAGTACCGGCCGCCGCCTCGGTCGTGGCCAAAAGGTCCTCCGGACGCACGCCAATGGTGCGCACCGTGCCCTCGCCAGGCAGCTCGCCTTTATCCGAAATCGCTTCCAGCGGCAGAGCGCCGGCGATGAACCGCAAGCGCTCGCCGTCACGGCCGACAAAGCGCGACTGCAGAAGGTTCATGGTGCCGATGAAGCTGGCGACGAATTTGGTGGCGGGGCGGTCGTAAAGGGTCGCCGGCGGCGCAATCTGCTCTATGCGGCCCTTGTTCATGACGACAATGCGGTCTGAGATCGACAGCGCCTCGGTCTGGTCGTGCGTGACCATGACGAAAGTGGTGCCAAGCCGCGACTGCAGCCGCTTCAGTTCGACCTGCATCTGCTCGCGCAGATGCGCGTCGAGCGCCGACAGCGGCTCGTCGAGCAGCAGCACACGCGGCTCGCAGACGATGGCGCGGGCAAGCGCGACGCGCTGGCGCTGGCCACCCGACAATTCGGACACGCGGGCGCCGAGCTTCTCGGCAAGGTCGACCATGGCGAGCGCTGCGCCGACGCGCTTTGCCTGTTCGGCACCGGAGAGCTTGCGCAGCGACAGGCCGAAGCCGACATTTTCGGCAACGTTCATGTGTGGGAACAGCGCGTAGTCCTGGAACACGGTATTGACAGGACGGTCGAAGGGCCTGAGCGCCGTGATGTCGCGGCCTTCGAGCAGGACCTTGCCGTTCGACGGGCTCTCGAATCCGGCGATGACCCGCAGGCTGGTGGTCTTGCCGCAGCCGGACGGTCCGAGCAGGGTCAGGAACTCGCCGCGCGAAATATCGAGATCGACGGCGTCGAGCCCGATGATGCCGCCGGGGAAAATCTTGGAGACCTTGTCCAGCCGGACGAGCGGATCAGGCGCCATCGCGAACCTCGGACGGTTTGGTGGTGTTGACCCACAGGATCTGGCAGCGCTCGCTGCCCGGATTGCGGAAGGCATGCAGCAACGTGCTCTTGAAGGCGAAGCTGTCGCCGGCCTTCAGCCCATATCTGGTCGAATCGACCACCAGCTCGACCTCACCGGACAGGACGAAGCCGAATTCATGGCCGGCATGAGCGTAGGCTTCGGCGGTGCCACCACCGGCTTCCACGGTCACCAGCATGCCGGTCAGCGTGGCGGCCGGCGGCGACAGCAGCGCCTTGGCGATGCCTTCCGACTTGACCGGGATCTGCCGCCGGCTGTTGGCGCGCACACAATAAAGATCGTTGCCGACATCATTGCCGTCGGCGATCAGCGCCGATGGCTCGATGTCGAGGGCGGCGGCAAGCGGCCAGATCACGCGGACCCGCAATGACGACATGCCGCGCTCGATCTGGCTTAGCGCACCTATCGAGACACCGGCTTTGGCGGCAAGTTCGGCCAGCGAGAGATTGCGTTCTAGCCTGAGCGCCCGCACGCGCCGGCCGACCCTGACGTCGGCGTCGTCCTTCGGCTTCTCAGCCGCTTCGTCCAGCATGTCCATTCGTTCGTCCTTGTTACAGTATTTTTGGCCGGCGCCGCGTGGTCTTCCCTTCTCCCCCTTGTGGGAGAAGGTGGCCGAGCGAAGCTCGGTCGGATGAGGGGTGTTCCAGAAAACACCAACGCCTCATTCCTTCCAACACCCCTCAACCGTCTTGGCGCTGCGCGCCAATCCACCTTCTCCCACAAGGGGAGAAGGAAGAGCGAACTCAGCCGCCTGCCTTGACCTTCTCGAACATCTTGGCGAGTTCGTCATTCTGTTTCATCGGCCCGGTGAAGATCGTGGTCTTCAGCATCACCTCGGGATCGGAAGGCAGCTGCAGTTTCTCCAACTCCTCCTTTGGCACGGCGGCGAAAGCCGAGCTGGTCGAGCTGCCATAGCCGTAGGCCTGGATCAGATACTTTCCGGAATCCGTTTCCAGCCGGCTGTTGATGAAATCATAAGCAAGATCGACGTTCTTGGCGTCCTTGAGCATGACGAAGCCGCAAGCCCAGGTCAGCATGCCTTCCTTCGGCTTCATGAACTCTACAGGCACGCCCTGCTTCTTCAGCGAGGTGGCCGAGGCGTTCCAGGTCATGGCCGCGACCAGCTGGCCGCTCGCCAGTGCCTGTTCGACCGAGGTCATGTCGGTGGTGTAGTTCGAGAGCAGCGGGCGCTGCTCGCGCAGTTTTTCCGCCACCTTGTCCATCTGTTCCGGTGTCATGTCGAATGGATTGACGCCGGCCAGAAGGGCCGCCACCACCGGTGTGTCGTGGACGGCATCGATGGTCGCCATGCGCCCGGCATATTGCTTGTCCCAGAGCAGGTTCCAGCTGGCTTCCGGGTTCTTCACCAGATCGGTGCGGTAGAGGATCGAGGTATTGCCCCAGTCCCACGGCACCATCCAGACCTTGCCGTCGCCGGCCTGCAGGTCGGGCAGGTTCTTGAAGACCGGGAAGATCGAATCCCAGTTCTTGATGCGCTTGGTGTCGATCGGCTGCAGCAGGCCTTCCTTGTTCCAGCGCGCCACCTTGTCATAGCAAGGGTGCGCGATATCGGGGCGGAAGCCGGCCTTGACCTTGGTGAAGGCGTCATCGTCGTCGCCAAACATCGAGGCTTCGACGCCATCAGGGTGCGCGGCGAGGAAGCTCTTGTTGAAGTCGGGCAGCTCGTAACCCGACCAGGTGAAATATTGCAGCTTGTCGCCGGCAAAGGCGACAGTCGATGCAAGCGCCAGCGCGAAGGCGGCCAATCCGGTTTTCGCTGTCTTTGTCGTTATCGATTTCAAGTCGAATGCCATTGCAGTTCTCCTCTTTCGGTTTCTTCTGGTTTTGACAGGCTGGCGGGCGCTGGCCGCCGGGTGGCGGCAAGCCCGCGATGGCGCAGGATTTCGGCGAGTGCGGCGATGACGAACGACACGGCCAGGATCGCCGTGCCGAGCGCCATGACGGTCGGCAGCGATTTCGGGAAGCGCAGCTGGCTCCAGATATAAAGCGGCAGCGTCGGCTCGGTGCCCGCGAGGAAGAAGGCGACGATGAACTCGTCGAACGAGGTCAGGAAGGCCAGCATGAACGCCGAAATAATGGCGGGCAGGCTGAGCGGCAGCATCACCCGTCTGAAGGTCGTCCAGTCCGAGGCGCCGAGGTCGAGCGCTGCCTCGCGGATGGTCTTCGGGATGGCGGCGAAGCGGCTGCGCATGACCACCACCGTCGTCGGCAGCGCCACCAATACATGGCCGAGCACAATGGCAATGCGCGACGGCCCGAAACCGGCGAGATTGACCAGGATCAACAGCGAGATGCCGACGATGACGCCGGGGATCAGGATCGGCAGCCGCGCAATGGCACTGATCGTGGCGGCCAGCGGCGAGCGGCCGTAGAGGTCCATATAGGACACGGTGATGCCGCAGAGTGTTGCGCCGGTGGCGGCAATGGCGCCGATGACGAGGCTGGTGGCAAGCGCACCGGACAGCGCCGAATTGCCGACCAGCGTGCCGTACCATTCCAGCGTGAAGCCTTGCAGCGGAAATACCGCCTGGATCGAATTGTTGAATGAAAACAGCGGGATCAGCAATATCGGCAGATACAGGAACACCAGATAGGCAAGGACGTAGGCTCCGAGCCAGCCGCCGCCTTGCTTTGCGTCCAGGCGCGCCGTGTTCATGTGCGGCTGCCGTATCGCCGGTCGGCGAAGCGCACCACCAGCACCACGGCGAGAATGACCAGCATGACGGCGACGGCGAGTGCGGCGCCGAACGGCCAGTCATTGGCCTTGCCGAACTCGGCCTGGATCAGTGTGCCGATCATTGTACTGGCAGGGCCGCCGACCAGCGCCGGCGTCACATAATCGCCGACGGTCGGCACGAAGACGACGAGAGCAGCCGCCAGCACGCCCGGCATCGAATTAGGCAGCACGATGCGACGGAAGCTGGTGAACGGTTTTGCGCCGAGATCGGAAGCAGCTTCGAGCAGCGATTTCGGGATCGTGTCCAGCGCCACATAGATGGGCAGGATGGCGAACGGCGCATAAGCGTGGGCAAGCGTGACGACGACCGCTGCCGGCGTATTCAAGAGCGCCAATGTCGGCTCCGACCAGATGCCGCTTTCGATCAGCGCCGAGTTCAGCACGCCATTATAGGCAAGCACGATCTTCCAGGCGAAGACGCGCAGGAGATAGCTGGTCCAGAACGGCAGGGTCAGCAGGAACAACAGCAGCCCGCGCCGCCGCCCGGCATGGAAAGCCAGATAGTAGGCAACGGGATAGGCGGTGACGACGGTTGCCAGCGTCACCAGGCCGGCGATACCCAGCGAGCGCAGCGTCACCGTCCAGTACAGCGGATCGGTGGCCACAGTGACGAAATTCGCAAGGGTGAATCCAGCCCCCAGCAGCGAGCCGTCATTGCCGCGAAAGGCGAGAAAGAACACCAGGCCAAGGGCGAAAAGGATCAGCAAGAAGGTGACCAGCCCGCCGGGCAGCAGCATGACGAAGCGGAAGGCCGGCGAAGACCGGGTTTCCGGCAGCGACTGCGTTACGATGATGGTCGACATCAGCTGTCCATCGAAATTTGAAATCGATTAAGCTTTTTTCATGTTTGTGAAATTGTCAAGCTGTTTCATGCTTGGGCATGAACGTCAGCGTTCGAACGCGTCCAGCATCCGGTACCAGGCGATGGTCGCGGCGACGCCGACCTGCCGAAACGCATGAAACGGAATCGGCCGGATCGGCGAGACCGGGAACGGCAATTGCCTGGTGTCGCCGCTCGACAGGTAGGAGGCGATGCGCTCGCCAAGCGCGGTCATCAGGCCGATGCCGCGGCCCTGGCAACCGACGACCGCCAGCAGACCCTTCTCTGGCTCGTGGATATGCGGGAGATGGTCCGGCGTCATTGCCACCCGGCCGAACCAGCGCTTTTCAATGGCAATGTCTGACAGCGCCGGATAAAGCCGCAGCAGCGCGCGCTCCAGATGCGCCCAGTCGGCCGGGCCGTTCGGCAAAGCCATGCGGCCGCGCCCGCCGAGCACCAGCCGGCCGTCGGCACTCTTGCGATAATAGACGAGGATGCGGCGCGAATCCGACACTGCCTGCCCTTCCGGCAGGATAGCCGCCGCGAGATTGGACGATAGCGGTGCTGTCGCGATCTGGAAGGAATGCAGCGGGACGATCGTCTCGGTGAGGCCGGGAAGCAGGCCGCCGGTATAGGCGTTGGTCGCCAGGACAATCGCCTTGGCCTTGAGTTCGGCGCCGCTTTCCGTAGAAACGTACCAAATGCCAGCATTCTTGCTGATCTGCATCACGTTCTGGCGCTCGGCGATCTTTACGCCCGCCGCTGCAGCGACGCGCGCCAGTTCCGACGTGTAGGCGAGCGGATCGATGACACCGGCGCGGCGATCGAGCCAGCCGCCGAGATAGCCTTGCGCGCCGGTCATCGTCGCGATCTCCGTCCCGCTCAGCAGCCGGACATCGGCGCCGCGGGCGCGCCACTGCCGATCCCGGTTCGCCGCCGCTTTCAGCGCGGTCTCGGTATGCGCGGCCTGGATCCAGCCATTGCGGACGAACGGCACCGCCAGTCTTTCGTCGCGGATCAATTCGAAGACGGTGTCAGCGGTCGAGGCGGCAAAGTTGACGAGCGCTTCGCCGCGTTCGAGACCAAAATGCTCCAGCAGCCAATCCGGATCGTATTTCAGGCCGGGAATGACCTGACCGCCGTTCAGGCCGGATGCGCCATTGCCAATTTCGCCGGCCTCCAGCACCTGGACAGCAAGGCCGAACCGGGCAGCGTGCAAGGCTGTCGACAGCCCCATGATACCGCCGCCGACGATAACGACATCGACGCATTGGCCGGCGGGAAAAAGCGACTGGAACGCGGTGGCTGTCCGCGGCTTCTGCCAGATTGGATCGGAAAACCGTACGGGCAAGCGTCACCTGGAGATTTCAGTAGGTGAAAACCCTAGCGACGGTTTCATTATTTTGAAAGAGCGTTTTCCGTCGCCGTTGGCGCACGTCAGGCTCGATCAAGGTCCAGCGATGCGAAGACCGCTTGAAAGAATTGACAAAGCTCGCCCTGCAAGCGGGATAGACCTTTGGCGGGAATTTGTTGAAAGTGCCGCGGCCGAAGGACAAGACAACAGGAAATGTAAGCCATGACGAACGCCACACATTTGCCCGCCGAAGGCCTCTTCGTGGGCCGCGCCCGGGCGAGCGATGCTTCCCATCCGCTGGTGGTCACGGTGCGTGACGGCACGGTCTTCGACATCACGTCAAATGTGGCGCCGACCGTGCGCGACGTTTGCGAATTGCCGGATCCGGCGGGGCACGTCCGCTCGGCCAAGGGGCGGCCGATCGGCCCGCTCGATGCCATTGCCGCTAACAGTTTCGAGACAGCGCGCGATCCGGGGAAACCGTATCTGCTGTCCCCCGTCGACCTGCAGGCGATCAAGGCATCTGGCGTCACCTTTGTCGTCAGCCTGCTCGAACGGGTGATCGAGGAGCAGGCGCGCGGTTCGGCGGAAAAGGCCGACGCCATTCGCGCCGACATCGCCGGGCTGATCGGCCACGATCTGTCGAAGCTCAAGCCCGGCTCGCCGGAAGCGATGGAGATCAAGGCCAAGCTGATTGCGCGCGGCGCCTGGTCGCAATATCTGGAAGTCGGCATCGGCCCCGATGCCGAGATCTTCACCAAGTGCCAGCCGATGGCCTCGGTCGGCTTCGGCGCCGATGTCGGCCTGCATCCGGTTTCGACATGGAACAATCCGGAGCCGGAGATCGCCATGATTGCCGCCAGCAGCGGCAGGATTGTCGGGGCGACGATCGGCAACGACGTCAATCTGCGCGACGTCGAGGGGCGCTCGGCGCTGCTGCTCGGCAAAGCCAAGGACAACAACGCTTCGGCAGCACTTGGCCCCTTTATCCGGCTGTTCGATGAGACATTTTCCATTGGCGACGTGAAGCAGGCGATCGTACGGTTGAAAGTCGAAGGCGAGGATGGGTTCTCGCTGGAGGGCGCCAGTTCGATGGCCGAGATCAGCCGCTCGCCGGAAGAGTTGGTCGCCGCCGCCATGGGGCCACATCACCAATACCCGGACGGGCTGGCGCTCTATCTCGGCACGATGTTCGTGCCGTCGAAGGATCGGGGCGAAACAGGCAAGGGCTTTACCCACAAGGTCGGCGACATCGTCACCATATCGTCGGAGAAATTCGGCGCCTTGGTCAACCGCGTGCGGCTGTCGCCCGACTGCCCACACTGGACCTACGGCGCCAGCCACCTGATGCGTGACCTCGCAAGGGCCGACCTCATCTAGTCCCGCAGCCTAACATCCGATAGATTCTAGAATTCTCTGATTGGAAATTACCTGCTCGTCGGCATTCGGGAGAGTCCATTGATCGTCGCTCTTGAGGGCAAGACCCTTGTCGTTACCGGCGGAACGCAAGGACTTGGCGAGACCATCGCCCGGCTGGCCTCAGCCGACGGCGGCGAAGGGATCGCCATTGTCGGCCGCAATGCCGAGCGTGGCAGACGCATCGCCGAAGAGCTTTCACGACCAAGCCGGCCCGTCGTCTTCATCCAGGCCGACCTTGGAGATCCGGCCGCGCCTGCAGCTGTCATGGCGGAAGCGATCAAAAGACTCGGCCGCATCGATTGTCTGGTGAACGCCGCGGCCCTCACCGACCGGGCCTCGCTGGAAACTGGCACAATCGACGACTGGGACAGGTTGTTTTCCGTCAATGCGCGCGCGCCGTTCTTCCTCATGCAGGGGGCCGTAGCCGACATGAAGACACGGCGGGCGGCGGGCGCCATCGTTCGGTGAATGCGCATTGCGGTGCGCCGGACCTTGCCATCTATTCCGCAACCAAGGGCGCGCTTTCGACGCTGACCAGAAACATTGCCAACGCGCATCTTTCCGATCGCATCCGCGTCAACGGCATCAACATGGGCTGGGTAGCGACGCCGGCCGAACAAGAGATGCAGGCGAGCACGCTGGGCAAGGGCGAAAACTGGGCAAAGATCGCCGCCGCCGGCCTGCCGCTTGGTCGATTGCTGACCATGGACGAAGTCGCCCAGCTAACGCTGTTCCTGCTCAGCGACGCCTCCGGGCTGATGACCGGGACGCTTATCGACCTAGAGCAATCCGTGCTCGGCGCGCCGCCGCGCAGCATTGCATGACGGTCGCAAGGCCGATCGTCGCCCGCCTGGAAAATATCAGCCAAACTGATGCAATCTGATGGGATTGCTGATGGCGCGGTGCCTTGCGCCAACGTCCATTGGCAATCGAGGCTTGCCATCGATCGAAAAAGGGAATGCTCTAATGCGCCCAGGTCGACGCTGGCAAAATGCGACCACCGTTTTGGCCGCGCACGGCTTTTCGCGGTGATCGTCGTCGGAGGAGGAGTTCGGTTCAAATGGGAGGAAATCAAATGCTGACGAGGCTAAGACTGCTTGTACTTGGCTTGGTGGTGGCCCTGGCCATTCCGGCCGCGGCACAGGCCAAGACGTTCTACTGGATTTCGCATGGCGGCCCGGCCGATCCGGTCTGGACATACTTCCTTGCCGGCGCCAAGCAATGGGCGGCGGACACCGGCAACACCGTCAACACGTCGTTCCACAATGGCGACGTGGCGTCGCAGCAGGAGGCTGTTCGCGCCGCAATCGCCGCCAAGGCCGACGGCATCACCACGACCAGCCCCGATCCGGGCAGCCTTGTCGAGATCGTCAAGGAAGCGCGGGCGGCGAACATCCCGATCATCAACTTCAACACGCCCGACCCAAAGGCGGACTTCAACGCCTATGTCGGCGGCGACAACGTCACCTTCGGCAAGCATTGGGCTCAGTATTTGGTCGACAAGGGCCTGGTGAAGAAGGGCGACTTCGTCTGGATGCCGGTCGAAATTCCCGGCGCCACCTATGGCGTCCAGGAAGAGGAAGGCATCAAGAGCGTGTTCGAGCCGCTCGGCATCACCTACGAAATCACCGAAGCGACGCTCGACCAGGCCGAAGTGATCAACCGCATGGTCGATTACCTCACCGCCAACAGAGCCAAGGTCAAGGCGGTTATCGGCCTCGGCGACCTTGTAACCGGTTCGATCAAGCGGGTGTTCGACCAGGTCGGCGTCAAGCCGGGCGAAATCCCAGTCGTCGGCTGGGGCAACTCGCTCGACACCACCCAGGAAGTGCTGAACGGCTACGTCAATGCCGGCCAGTGGCAGGATCCGCAGGCGACCAGCTACGTCGCGCTCTCGCTCGCCAACATGGCGGCGAGCGGTATTCCGCCCGGCTTCGACGTGATCACCGGCGCGCTCTACGAGAAGGACACCGCGGCAGTCTACGACAAGATCCTGTCCGGCAAATAAATCCGCGATCGAGTTGGTCACGGCCGCTTCGGCGGCCGTGACTGTCTCATCATTCCGCCGAAGCCGGTTGCGGTCTCGGCCAAATCCAATCCTATCGCGGGTCCAAGGTGGAAAATCGTTCTCTTATCCAACGCTCGATCGCGCGGCCCGAGTTCGGGCCGTTCGTGCTGCTCGTCGTCGAGATCGCTGTGTTCTGGGGCATCAACCACGACTTCCTGTCGCCGCAGAACATCTCGAACACGCTGGCCTTCACGGTTGAGCTCGGGCTGATCGCGCTGGCGATGACGCTGTTGATGACATCAGGCGAATTCGACCTCTCGGTCGGCTCGGTGTTCGGCTTCTCGCCGGTCCTGATGTGGACGTTATTCAACAGCGGCGTCGTCTCGCTCGAAGCCGCCTTCGTCATCGCGCTGGTGGTCGCTGCGTTTATCGGGCTGGTCAATGGCTGGTTCGTGACGCAGCTCAAGATCCCGTCCTTCCTGGTGACGCTGGGCATGCTGCTGGTGGTGCGCGGCACCGCTTTGTTCGTCACCAACGGGTTTCCGCAGCGGACCTGGAGCGCCGAGGGCAGCTGGCTGGCGGAAGCGCTGGTCGGCGATTTCTTCATCGGGCCGTTCCGGATCTATATGTCGCTGTTCTGGTTCATCGCCGCCGCATTCGCGCTCGGCTACGTGCTGACGCAGAGCCGGACCGGCAACTGGATCCAGGCGGCCGGCGGCAACCCGAGTGCTGCAAGGGCGCGCGGCGTCAACGTCAGCGGCGTCAAGATCGGCCTGTTCATCCTGTCGTCGATCCTGGCCTCGCTTGCCGGCGTCATCAGCTCGCTGCGCACCTCGGCGGCCAACCCCAACAGCGGCACCGGCTACGAGCTCGAAGTCATCGCCATGGTTGTGATCGGCGGCACGGCGCTGACCGGCGGGCGCGGCACAATCATCGGCACGGTGCTCGGTATCCTGATCCTGCGCGTGATGCGCAACGGCATAGTGCTGATCGGCGTGCCCGGCCTTGCCTATAATATTTTCATCGGCGCCATCATCCTCGGCATGATGGCGCTCCATTCATGGCTGGAACGCCGGCATCAGGCAGGGACTTGAACCATGGCCGAACCGCTTGTCCGCATGGAAAATATCCGCAAGTCCTATGGCCGCGTGCAGGCGCTGGTTGATGCCAATTTCCATGTCAACGAAAGGGAGATCGTCGGCCTGCTCGGCGACAACGGCGCCGGCAAGTCGACGCTGATCAAAGTGCTGTCGGGCGCGGTCCCGCTGACCAGCGGCGACATCTTCATCCGCGGCAAGAAGGTGAATTTGCGCAGTACCAGCGACGCCATCGCGCATGGCATCGAGACGATCTACCAGGACTCGGCGCTGGTGACGCAGCTGTCGATCGCCCGCAACCTGTTCCTCGGACGCGAGCCGATCAAGCCGCCGCGTTTCCTCAACCGCATGGACCAGGAGGCGATGAACGTGGTTGCCCGCGACCTGCTCAAGCAGGTCGGCATCTCGAAGAACATCCCGCCGACGACGCCGATCGGCTCGCTCTCCGGCGGCGAGCGGCAGGCGGTGGCGATTGCGCGCGCCATGCATTTCGACAGCGATCTCATCATCCTCGACGAGCCGACCAACAATCTCGGCGTCGCCGAAACGCAAGGCGTGCTGAGCTTCGTGCGCAGTGCCCGCGATTCCGGCCATTCCTGCATCTTCATCGCCCACAACATCCATCATGTCTTCCAGGTGGTCGACCGCATCGTCGTCATGCGCCGCGGTAAGGTGGTCGCCGACGATATCGACCCGAAGAAGACCAGCGTCGCCGAAGTCGAACGCGTCATCACCGGCATGTCGGACAAGGAGATCCATGACGCGCTGGTCGAGGGCACGCAACGGCCCAGCTGAGCAGCCGGGGGTCGGCCTGATCGTCGAGGCACTGGATCGCATCGCCACATGGTTGCGACATGAAAGCCACCGTTTCGGATATTGCCAGGAGCTGCGGCCTGTCGACCGCGACGGTCGACCGTGTGCTCAACAACCGGGCGGGAGCCAGTGCCGCCAACCGGCAGCGCGTGATGGAGGCGGCCAAGCAGCTCGGCTATCTGCCGGTCGTCGACCAGGTCGCGTTGCCCTCGCGGCCGGCGCATCTCGAATTCTTCCTGCCGATCGGCAGCAATGCCTTCATGGCCGATCTGGCCAGGCACATCGAGGATTATGCGGCGCGCCTGCCGCTGGTCGCCTCCTCCCGCATCCACAAGCTCGCCGGCATCTCGCCGAGCGCCTTGCAGGCGGCCGTCGAAAACCTCTCGCTCAAGGCGAACGGCGTCGGCGTCATCGCCATCGATCACCCGAGAACGCGCAACATCTTGCGCGAGATCGTCGAGGCCGGCATCCGCCTGGTCACACTGGTGTCCGATGTTCCGGGCGCGCCCCGCTCGGCCTATGTCGGTATCGACAACCGGGTGGCCGGCCGCACCGCGGCGCTGCTGATGGGACGGTTCCTCGGCGGCCGCCAGGGCCATCTGGCGATGGTCGTCGGTTCACGCTCCTACCGCGGCCACGAGGAACGCGAGATGGGCTTTCGCTCCGTGCTCGGCGAGGAGTTCCCCAACCTAACCGTCACCAGCGCCGTGGAGATCAACGATGAGCCGGAGGTCAGTTATACCGCGACCATGAAGGCGCTGCACAACGAGCCGGAGCTGCTCGGCATCTATTGTATCGGCGCCGGGCGCTCGGGCGTGGCAAAAGCATTGCTCGAAGTCAGGCCGCAGACGAAGCCGGTGTTCATCTGCCATGATCTGACGCGCGAGACGCGTGGCTATCTGGTCGACGATCTGCTCGACGTCGTGATCGACCAGAATGCGCGGCTGATCGCCGAACAGTCGGTCATTCGCCTGCTCGGCTCGATCGCCTCGTCGGCGCCCTATCTGACGCGGAAATTCATCGAGCCGCGCCTGATCTTCAAGGAAAATGTCCCGGTGCAGTGATGTCGCGCGAGGCGATGGTCGCTCGGGCCTCGATCGTTAAAATGCGGCTGATACCGCAAATCTGCACATCACCTATGCAACTTTTGTGGTTGCCGAATCATTGGGCAATCGATAGTTTCGCAGGTGTCGGCCATCTACTCCTCCCAGATGCGATGCCGACGCTGAGTGCGGTACACCTCCTCCCGTGCCGTATTCGAAATCGAGCCCGCTGCCACCTCCTCCCGGCAGCGGGCTTTTTTGTTCCGGCTCCGGGATAGCGGCCAATGCTTGCGGTCGGGACAGCACCGGACACGTTTGCTGATCCGCGGATCGATGAGCTTCGCTGCGACCGCCGCGGCTTTGTCGGGCAGAATCCTGTCACACTTGTCACTCTCACCGGTTCGCCGGCGGCCCTATCCTGCCTCACGACCAGCAAACAACGCCGCGCCGGCCATGGTGCGGAGGATCGGCACAGGAGACGCGAGATGGCACATCGCGATGGGACGAGACATCACCCGGCGGCGCGGCCCGCAATCGAAACGCCACGTATCGTTTCGCCGCTTGCGAGACTATCTGGCCCTGAAAGACGTGATCAGGCCTTCCGCCATGCGGACGAACTGCGCGCTCGGGCCCTCGGCGCCAACGCTTTGCAGGCTGACGCGGGCGCCCTCGAGCAACAGCGACAGCGTATCGGCGAGAAGCTCGGCCTGTCCGATGCCGGCATCGCGACACAGCGAGACCAGCCGCTCGCGCTGGGCTTCCTTGAGTTCCTTGATCACTTGCCTTGCCGGATGATCGGCCTCGCTCAGCTCGATGGCGGCGTTGGCCATGTCGCAACCGCGACGGTCCGACATCAGGCAATCGGCCGCCATCCGGACCCAGGCATGCAGCTGCGCCAGCTTGTCGCCCGGATTCTCGGCCTCGAACTTTTCCCACATCGCGTTGGCGCTGCAGGCGGTCGCCCGCAGACATTCAATGATCAGATCGTCCTTGGACTCGAAATGCCGGTAGAGCGTCATCTTGTTGGTGCCGGCGGCCTCGGTAATGGCGTCGATGCCGACGCCGCGAATGCCATGCTTGTGAAACATGTCCCGTGCCGTCTCCAGGATCCTGTCCCGGGGGCGAACACGCTCCACAACACCGTCTGTCATCAAAACCTCCGTGATTGCGTTTCCCGAAATTCCCTCGGTGCACCTCTTGACTAGGGTGTTACCGGTCTGTAACGTTAGAGATGTTACTTACCTGTAACACCCGCATTGCATCATGTCAAACTCGCAAGTGCCGGCCATCAGCCCCGCCCCGATCGGCAAGGGGACGAACCGCACCTTACGGCCTCGGCCGGCGAGCAAGAAAACACCCGATCCGCGGCTTACCGCGGATCACCAAAAACCAGGAGCCGCTTCGATGTCGCAGCGCAATGATCTGACGATCGATGAAGTCGTGAAGGATCCGATGATCCGCATGCTGATGAAGGCCGACCGCGTCGACCCGCGGTCCTTCGAGGCGATGCTGCGTGCGCTGGCGGACGAACAGGCCGAGCGCCGCAATGCGCCGCGCCGCCTTGAAGATTTCGGCTTTCTCGAAGATTCCGGCTCAACACGCAGCCGGCGGCTTTCCAGGGTGGCCAGGGCCTTTGGCCGGGCCAGAGCATCGGGCGAGGCGTGCATATCATGGTAAACTTCTTCATTCATCGTCCGATCTTTGCGTCGGCGATCGCCATCATCATGGTGCTCGCCGGAGGGATCTGTTATTTCCTCCTGCCCGTCTCGCAGTTTCCCGACATCACGCCGCCCCAGGTCGTGGTCAGCGCCCACTACCCGGGCGCCAGCGCGCAGGTCGTCGCCGACACGGTGACGACGCCGCTCGAACAGCAGATCAACGGCGTCCAGGGGATGACCTATATGTCGTCGTCGAGCTCCAATGACGGCTCCTCGACGATCACCATCACCTTCGACGTCGGCTACGATCTGAGCACGGCGGCCGTCGACGTCCAGAACCGCGTTTCGCAGGCGGCTTCCTCGTTGCCGGCCATCGTCAATCAGGGCGGCGTGACGATCAAGAAGCAGAACCCGAACTTCGTCCTGATCGTCGACCTCACCTCGCCGGACGGTTCCGTCAACCCGGTCGCGCTGAGCAACCTCGCCTATCTGCAGGTGGTCGATCCGCTGAAGCGCCTGCCCGGCGTCGGCGACGTGCAGATCTTCGGCGAGCGGCGCTATTCGATGCGCATCTGGCTCGACCCCGACAAGCTCGCCAATCTCGGCATTACTGCCGTCGACGTGCAGAACGCCGTCGCCGAGCAGAACGTCCAGGTGGCGGCCGGCAAGATCGGGCAGTCGCCGGCTCCGGCCGGCACCGCCTTCGAGATGCAGGTCAACGCCGTCGGCAGGCTGAGCGATCCCAAGGAGTTCGGCGACATCGTCGTGCGGGCCAATACCGCCAACGGCTCGCTGGTCAGGCTGCGCGATGTTGCGCGCATCGAGCTCGGCGCGCTGCAATATTCGTCGTCGGCCTTCTTCGGCAAGGACCCGACGGTGGTGCTCGCGGTCTACCAGATGCCGGGCTCCAACGCGCTCGATCTGCAGCAGCGCGTCAAGGACAAGATGCAGGAGCTGTCGGCCCGTTTCCCGAAGGGCGTCAGCTACGCCATACATTACGATACGACACGTTTCGTTTCGGCCTCGATGCACGACGTGCTGATCACGCTCGGCGAGGCGCTGGTCCTGGTCGTCGCCGTGGTGTTCATCTTCCTGCAAAGCTGGCGCACCACGATCATCCCGACGATCGCAATTCCGGTGTCGCTGGTGGCGACGCTGGCCGTCATGCATATGCTTGGCTTCTCGCTGAACATGCTCAGCCTGCTCGGCATGGTGCTGGCGATAGGCCTCGTCGTCGACGACGCCATCGTCGTCGTCGAGAATGTCGAACGCCAACTTGAGGCCGGCCTCAAACCGCTGGCTGCCACGCGTACCGCGATGGCGGAGGTTACCGGCCCGATCATCGCCACGACCGCCGTGCTGATGGCTGTGTTCGTGCCGGTTGCCTTCATTCCCGGCGTGTCCGGCCGGCTCTACAACCAGTTCGCCCTGACTGTGGCGATCTCCTTCGGCATCTCGGCCTTCGTCTCGCTGACGCTTACCCCGTCGCTCAGCGCCGCCTTCCTGCGCCACCGGCCGGAAACACAGTTCGTGCTGTTCCGCTGGTTCAACATGGGCTTCGAACGGCTGGCGCATGCCTATGCGAATGGTGTGCGCATTCTCATCCGCCTGCGCTGGATCATGCTTGGCGTGTTCGCGGCCGGACTTGTCGCGACCTATTTCGTCTGGCAGCGCCTGCCCTCGACCTTCCTTCCGGTCGAGGACCAGGGCTATTTCTTCGTCGTCATCCAGCTCCCCGACGGGGCCTCGCTGGAACGCACCGACGCGGTGGCGCAAAAGGCACGCGACATCCTGCAGAACACGCCCGGCGTCGACATCGTCGGCTCGATCAGCGGCTTGAACTTCCTGACCAGTGCCGCGCAGTCGAATTCGGCGGTCGAATTCGCTATCCTGAAGCCATGGGACGAACGCGGCCCCGATCAGAGCGCGTCTAAGCTCGTCGCCGACGTGCGCAACAAGCTGCTGCAAATTCCAGAGGCTTTTGCGCTGAGCTTCGACCCGCCGTCGATCCCGGGCATTGGCACCACCGGGGGCTTCGAGTTCCAGGTCGAGGACCTGACCGGCCGCGGCAGCGTGGCGCTCAACGATGCGACGCAAGCCGTGATTGCCGAGGCGCGCAAGCAGCCGGAGCTCAACCCACAGCAATTGTTCTCGTCGTTCTCGACCTCCACGCCGCAGTTCAACTACGATCTCGATCGCGCCAAGGCGAAGCTGCTCGGGCTCAACCTGCCGGACGTGTTCAATACGCTGCAGATATATCTCGGCTCGCTCTATGTGAACGATTTCAACCTGTTCGGCCGCACCTTCCGGGTGACCATCCAGGCCGACAAGGATTCTCGCGCCGGTCCGGCCGACATTTCGCGGCTCTATGTCCGCAATGCGTCGGGTGGCATGGTGCCGCTGAGCACGCTGGGCAAGCTTGTGCCCGTCGTCGGCCCCGAGACCGTGCCACATTACAACAACAATGCGTCGGCCCTGATCAATGGCGGCGCCGCGCCCGGCTTTTCGTCCGGCCAGGCGGTGGCGGCAATGGAACGTGCCGCTGCCACGGCATTGCCGAGAGATTTCGGCTACGAATGGACCGGCATCACCTATCAGGAGCTCAAGGCAGGATCGATCGCATCCGTCGTCTTTGGTCTCGCGATCGTCTTCGTCTTCCTGATCCTCGCCGCGCAATATGAGAGCTGGGCGATGCCGTTCATGGTGCTGCTGGCGGTGCCGCTCGCACTGTTCGGTGCATTCGTCGTGCTGTGGCTGCGCGGCATGCAGATCGACGTCTATTCGCAGATAGGCTTCGTCATGCTGATCGGACTGGCGGCCAAGAACGCGATTCTGATCGTCGAGTTTGCCCGGCGCCGGCGCGAAGAAGGCCTCAGCATCGTCGACGCCGCGATGGAAGCGGCGCGGCTTCGGCTGCGACCGATCCTGATGACCGCCTTCGCCTTCATCCTCGGCGTGCTGCCGCTGATGTTCGCTACAGGTGCAGGTGCGGCGAGCCGGCAGTCGATCGGCACCACCGTCTTTGGCGGCATGGTCGCGGCGACGATCCTGTCGCTGGTGTTCGTGCCGGTCTTCTATGCGGTGATCGAGCAGCTGCGCGAGCGCCGCAGCGAGAGCGAACCGGTTTCCGAAGCGACCGAACAACCAACTGCCGAACCCGCCTTCGAGCCATTGGCCGAAGCGGCTGAATAGGACTGGAGAATTGATCATGCGTAAATGGAAAATCGCGCTGGGAACGGCCGTCGCCCTTGGGGCCATTTCGGTGGCGAGCGTTCACCTGCTCGACATGGGCAGCCTCAGCCTCAACGCCGGCACAGCCGGGGCGGCAACCCCCAAGCCGGAAGCCTTTGTCATGCCGGTGCCGGTGGTGAGCGTCGTCAAGAAGACGATCCCGATCTATCTCGACTACGCCGCCCGGGTGGAGCCGATCCGCAGCATCACGCTGCAGGCGCGCGTGCCGGGCTATCTGCAGGAGCAGGTCGCCACCGACGGCAGCGACGTTGCGAAGGGCGACCTTCTCTACAAGATCGCGCCGGAGGATTTCCAGGCTGCCCTCGAGCAGGCGAAGGCGCTTATCCAGCGCGACACGGCAACACTCGACTATGCGCGCTCCAATCTCGGGCGCGGCAGCGAGCTCGCCAAGAGCGGCTATCTCGCCAAGGACGTGTTCGACCAGCGCACCAGCACCTTGCGTGAGGCTCAGGCCTCGCTCGCCGTGAACCAGGCCGCCTTGCGGACCGCCGAGCTCAATTTGAGCTACACCGAAATCCGTGCCCCGTTTGCGGGACGTATCGGTCGCAGCCAGGCTTCCGTTGGAACGCTGGTCAGCGTTGCCGGCACGGTGCTCAATTCGCTGGTGCAGCTCGATCCGATCTACGTCACCTTCAATCCGAGCGAAACGGACCTGACACAGATCGAGGAAGCCCGCGCCGCGGGACCGATCAGTGTCGACGTCCTGCTTCCCGGTGAAACGGAACCGCGCCAGAAGGGCAATCTTACCTTCATGGACAACACGATCGATCGATCGACCGGCACGATCACGGCACGGGCGACGGTCGGCAACGGCAAGTTCACGCTGCTGCCCGGCCAATATGTCCGCGTCCGGCTGCACGTCAAAGAGCAGCCCGATGCGCTGATGGTACCGCAGACGGCACTCGGCTCAGGCCAGCTCGGCAAATATCTCTATGTCGTCGGCAAGGACAACACGGTCGACCAGCGTATCGTTTCGCTCGGACCGACCAATGGCGATCAGGTCGCCATCTTGAGCGGTGTGGCCGAAGGCGACCGGGTGATTACCGGGAATCTGCAGAAGATCGGCCCGGGAATGCCGATCTCGCCGCTGCCCGAGAAACCGGCCACCTGATAACCCCCATCAGGTCCGGTCCCGCGGCGCCCTCGGCTCCCACGCCAAGGGCGCCGTTTTTGCTGATGTTTTCGACACGGCCGATTCAAGCCGTAGTGCGAACGGCGGCTCTGGCGACGATGGCAGCATAGAGGCGCTCTCCAACTGTGAAGGCAGTTTGTGGATCAGCAAACGAGGCATCCATCCAGCCGACGGCTTGTCGCGGCTACACGTATCACTCGCGCGAACGCCCGCTTCGACCTGGATGGATGGACTGCTGGATTTAGGCGGCATAAGGCACCGTCTTCCAGGTCAAATCCTGGCGCAACGGTTTCGCCGGTCAGGCCGCCTGCAGGATCCGGATCCCGTGGCGTCCGGTAAGCTCGATCACGCGGTTAATCATGCCAGCGGTCGGCGGGCCGGAGGGCGCGTCCTTGGATGCAGCCTCTTCGAAGAATGCGATCATCTCGTCGTCGACGATCGCCATGAAAATAACCGGCACGGGACCAGCATTGCGATAGCCATGGGGCGCGTTGCCCGGAATGGTGACGACATCACCGGGTTCCACCTCATATTCTTGCGCGACCCCATCGATCATTGTCCATATCGTGAGGGTGCCCTCGAGAATGCGGAAAATTTCCGCGGAAGGATGCGTGTGGGGCGGCGTGCCGCTTCCAGGAGGTACCGTGACGTCGATCACGTTGAGTGCCGTCCCAGCGAGCTTTGCCCGGACAGCGACCTGATCGCCCATCACCCAGAAGCCTTGAACCGAATCGGCCGGATGGACCGTCGCTTTGGTCTTATCCCAAGTCACTTGCTTTTTCCTTTCGAACAGCGCCTTGCTGCGATTTTGCCGCATTGAGCAAGGCGCGAATTGCCCAGGCGGCTGCCTCTCCGGCCTCACGGCCGGTAAGACCCCAGTAGTCTTTCATCGTCTGCCAGGCAGTGGCGCTGAACAGGAGCTGGATCACGGCCTCAAGCTGGCGCGCCGCCTTCGGGTCCATTCCGTTTGCGACTTGCGAAAGGCTGCTCTGAAAGGCACGTTGCCGCTCACCATTGGCTTGCAGGCGCATCTCGCGCCCGGTAGCGCTCGCATGCGAGGCTCTGACTACGCCTTCGATTGCGTCCAACGAGGCGAAAAGGTCGGGAGGAAGATCGATCAGATCCTGCTCCCGCTCAGGCCAGAACCGCACTCCCAGCGAGGCATTGGTGCTGGCCCAAAAGGCTTCCAAAAGCGCTTCCTTCGTCGGGAAATGGCGGAAGATGGTCCGTCGGTTTACGCCCGAAACCTCGGCAACCTCATCGAAGCCAAGGAGGCTGTACGGATTTTGCTCCAGAATCGTTCGAATGGACGCGAGGATGCGCTCGCGCGTGGCCTGCGCCTGCTCTGCCCGCAGCGGGCTCTCGTATTTCTGAGTCATCGTTTGTGAATTCATGTCACTGCTAGTGACACAAACCTTCCCAGTCGTCAATGGACATTGCGAAGGCTACGCACCAGGCCGTTTCGCGCTGCGAGAGGCCAGCTGACGCTCAGCGGCCGGGACCTGGTCGGCTTGCATGGCCAGGCTGGCTGCGGCCGGAGGGGCGCCAATGTCTCCAGGATCGAGAATCCAGCTCTTGTTAGATTGTCGACAATCTGCTTGTCTTGCTTTCGGTTCCCTGGAGCAGCCGGAATGGCAACGCTGGATTTCAGTCCGATCGCCGACACGACAAGACGCGCCGAGATCGTCGCGCTGCTGAGGCGGGCGATCCTGACCGGCCGGCTGGAACCGGGGCAGAAGCTCAACGAACTCAGGATTTCCGAGCAGATGCGGGTGAGCCGCGCGCCGCTGCGCGAGGCAATGCGCGAACTGGTGCAGGAAGGCATCCTGACCAGCATCCCCTACGCCGGAACCTTCGTCGTCGACGTTACCGCCAAGGACATCGACGATGCCTATTCGCTCAACAAGGTGCTCGACGAGTTCGCCATCGCGCGGACCTGGCCGCTTCGCGACCAGCGCTTCTTCGACGAACTCGACCGGCGTCATGCGGCGGTGAAGCAGGCGACGCGCGACCTGGACACGACGCGGCAGATCGAAACGGCGCTGCAACTGCATGGCCTGATCCATGAATGGGCCGACAATTCGGTGCTGCTGGAGACCTGGCAGCGGCTGACCAGCCGGTTGCAGATGTATTTCGCGCTGCACCAGCGGGCGCGCAACGAGCCGGTGCCTGCCGAAGATGCTCACGAGACCTATGTGCGGCTGCTCAAGGGCACCGACATGCCCGCCGCCCAGCGCCATGCCAAGGAGCATATCGATTTGGATTTCGAGGAACTGCTCGCCTATGCGCGCGGGCTGGAACAGCGCGGCTCAAAGGGCGCCGGCGCCGATCGTGCCGGCCGACTTAAAGGCGGCTGAGCCCGACAAATTTGACGGACATCCCGGAACACAGACAACGGACAGAAAACGTGCAGATCAAAACCATCAAGGCATATCATGTCGTGCAGCCCTTCGTGGACGGGCCCTACCGCATGTCCAAGGGGCGTGTCGCCGATGCGTTCGACGCGATGATCGTCGCCGTCATCGCCGATAGCGGGCTCACCGGCTGGGGCGAGATGGCGCCGCTTGGCAATTTCTATTCGCCTGCCTTCGCTTCGGGTACTCGCGCCGGCGTCGTCGAGATCGCGCCGCATCTCATTGGCCATGACCCACGCGGGCTTGCCAGTATCAACAGGCTGATGGACACGGTGTTCAAGGGCCATCCCTACGTCAAGTCGGCGCTCGACATGGCATGCTCGGATCTCGCGGCGCGCGCCGCCGACGTGCCGCTGGTCACGTTGCTTGGCGGCCGCGAGAGCGAGACGGCGGAACTCTACAAGGTCGTCACCCACGGCACGGTCGACGCGATGGCCGCGCTCGCCAAGCGCATCGTCGGGGAAGGATTTCACCGGCTGCAGGTCAAGGTCGGCGGCAACGTCCATGACGACATCGAACGCGTCACAGCCGTTGCCGCCGCGGTGCCGAAGGGCACCGTCATCTTCTGCGACGCTAATGCCGGCTGGACCCCTTACCAGGCGCGCCAGTTCGTGGATGCGACGCGCACCATCGACTACACGTTCGAGCAGCCCTGCACGACCATCGACGAATGCCTGTCGGTGCGCCGCTCGCTCGACAAGCCGATGGTGCTCGACGAATCCGTCGCCTCGCTGGACGATATGCTCGACATCCACCGCAAGGGCGCCGCCGACGGGCTGACGCTGAAGATCTCGCGCCTCGGCGGCATTACCAAGACGCGCCAGATCCGCGACCTTGCCGTCGACCTCGGCTTCATGATCACGGTCGAAGACACTGGCGGCGCCGAGATCGACACATCGGCGATGGCGCATCTGTCGCTGTCGACGCCGGAGGAGCGCCGGCTGCACGCCATCGCCTTTCACGAATGGGTGACGGTGCGCACTGCATCCAACATGCCGCCGGTTTCGGGCAGCCGTATGGGCATTCCGGATGGGCCGGGCCTCGGCATCGATGTCGTTCCCGGCCTGCTTGGTGCGCCCTTCTTCGAAATCGGCAGCTGAGCTGCAACAAGGCTGCACCCAATCAACCTGAATATGCCGCGTCCTTCTGACTGCGGAGGCACGGCCGTGTGGATTGACCGCTCATCCAATCGTCTTCGGCCGATTGCAGAGCGACAATGCCCAATTGCCGGTTGAAATATTTTTCATTTGCAAATAGAAATGTTCAAAACGTTGATTTGGACGCTGCGGCGCGTCAGGAACTGGAGGAAGCGACATGTCCCATCCGCAATTTGCAGCGGAACTTCTGCAGCGCGCTGAACAGCAGGGGCCGATCACCATCGGGCTTGCCGGCGCCGGACAGATGGGCACCGACATCGTCGTCCAGGTCGCGCTGATGCCGGGCATGCGGATCGGCGCCATTTCCGAAGTCAGGCCGCAGGCAGCGATCGACGCGGCGCTGCTCGCTGGCCATGACCGTTCCGACATCGTCCAGGCCGGCAATGCCGCCGCGATCGACCGCGCCATCGAGGCCGGCAAGATCGCGGTGACCGAAGATTTGCATGCGCTGGCGGCGGCCGGCCGGATCGACGTCATCATCGACGCGACGGGCAATCCCAATATCGGCACGCTGTTCGCGCTGGAAGTGATGAAGAACGGCAAGCACATCGTCATGCTCAATGTCGAGGCCGACATCACCATCGGCCGCTTCCTCAAGGAGGAGGCACGCAAGGCCGGCGTCGTCTATACCGGTGCCGCCGGCGACGAGCCCGCCTGCACGCTGGAGATCATCGGCTTTGCCAAAAGCCTCGGCTTCAACATCATCGCCGCCGGCAAGGGCAAGAACAATCCGCTGAAGATCGACGCCATGCCGGCCGACTACGAGAAGGAGGCGGCCGAGCGCAACATGAATGCGCGCATGCTGGTCGAATTCGTCGACGGCTCGAAGACGGCGATCGAGATGGTGGCGATCGCCAATGCGACCGGGCTGGTGCCCGATGTGCCGGGCATGCACGGCCCGACCGCGACGCTGGAGGAGTTGGCCAGCGTGCTTTGCCCGCGCGAGGATGGCGGCGTGCTGCACCGCAAGGGCGTGGTCGATTACTCGATCGGCAAGGGTGTGGCGCCCGGCGTGTTCTGCATCATCGAGACCCGGCATCCGCGTGTGCTGGAGCGCATGATCGACCTCAAGGTCGGCAAGGGCCCCTATTTCACGATCTTCCGGCCCTATCATCTGACCAGCCTGGAAGTGCCGCTGTCGGCGGCGCGCGCCGTGGTCTACAAGCGGGCCGACATGGAGCCGCTCGACCATCCGGTCGCCGAGGCGGTGGCGGTCGCCAAGAGCGATCTTGGTGTGGGCCAATCTCTCCGCATGATCGGCGAGAACGACTATCGCGGCTTCGCCATGACCTGGGGGGATGCGCGCGCCCGCGGCGCCCTGCCGCTCGGCCTTGCCGAACGCGCCAAGGTGGTCAAGCCGCTCAAGACCGGCGACTTCCTGACCTATGAAAATTGTGTACCCGACGATTCGATGGTGATAACCCAGATCCGCCGCCGTCTCGACCAGTCGGACGGACGGTTCGTTACAAACGCAGCCTGACCCCGCCGGACCTCCGCCTGATGGACGATGTCGTAATCGGGATCGACGCCTCGACCACGGCCGTGAAGGCGATTGCCTTCGCGCGCGACGGCGAGGAGCTGTTCCAGGCGCGCGAGCCGTACCCGCTTTCAAATCCGAAGCCCGGCCATTTCGAGCAGGACGCCGAACATTGGTGGACGGCGCTGCTTGGCGCATTGAGGCAGATCACCGAGGCGGTCGGCGCTACGCGGGTGGCGGCGATCTGCATCGCTCACCAGCGAGAGACCTTCACGCTGGTGGACAGCGCCGGCAAAGCACTCATGCCGGCGATCCTGTGGCTCGACGAGCGCGCCCGGCCGCAGGTTATCAGGCTTTCGGCCGAACTCGGCCGCGAGGCGATCCGCGACTGGAGCGGCAAGCCGCCGGACCCGACGCCGGCGCTCTACGCCATTGCCTGGCTTGCCGAGCACCAGCCGCAAGTGCTTCGCCAGGCAGCGGCACTGGTCGACGTGCACGGTTTCTTCGTCCAGCGGCTGACCGGGCGATTGGTCACCAGCACCGCAAGTGCGGATCCGCTCGGACTGCTCGATGTCGAGAAAGGTACCTGGCACCCCCGCCTCGTTGCGGCCGCCGGACTGCAGATGGAGCAATTGCCCGAGCTGGTCGCGCCAGGCGTGGTCTGCGGCAGTCTTTCCGCAAGCATAGCGCAGCTGACCGGCCTGAGGGCCGGCACGCCGGTCGTTGCCGGCGCTGGGGACGGCCAGGCGATGGGCCTCGGCATGGGCGTCTACGGCGAGGGCAAGAGCTATCTCTCGCTCGGCTCCGGCGTGGTCAGCGGCTGCTATTCCGGCAAGGTGAAAACCTCGGACGCCTTTCGCACGCTGGTCTCGCCGACCGGCTCCGGTTTCATGCTGGAGACCGTGCTGCGCTCGGGCATGCAGCTGGTCGACTGGATCGTGCGAACCACCGGTTCGCCCTCGGCGGCAGCGCTGGAGAAAGTGGCGCTGGATGTTGCCGCGGGCAGCGAGGGCCTGCTCATCATGCCCTATTGGGCCGGCGTCATGAGCCCGTATTGGGACGGTGCGGCGCGCGGCGCCATTGTCGGCCTGTCGCTCGATCACCGGCCGGAGCATCTCTTCCGCGCTGTCCTGGAAGGCATCGCCTTCGAGCAGGCCGTCGCCACCAAGGCCATGGAAGCCCAGGCCGGCGGACCGGCGGCGATGATTGCCGCCGGCGGCGGCACCAATTGCGCGCTGCTAATGCAGATTATGGCAAGCGTGCTCGAGCGGCCGCTCTCGGTTTCGCCGGTCAACGAAGCCGCCGCACTCGGCGCTGCCATGCTGGCGGCAGCGGCTGTCGGCTGGTTTGCCTCGCCGGAAGCCGCAGCAGAGGTAATGGCTGCCGCTCCCACCAGGCATGTCGATCCGGTCGACGGGCTTGTCGCCGCCTATCGCAGCCGCAAGGAAATCTACCGCGACCTTTATCAGGCGACGCGCGACATCCACACCCGCCTCAGCGCTCTCGGCGAAATCTAGCGATTGAGCAGGCCCTTGGCCGCGTCTTCGTCGGTGATCAGAACCGATACCTTGGTGTTGGCGAGCGCAGCCCGCATTACCGCTACCTTCTCGCTGCCTCCCGATACCAGGATGATGCTCGGGATATCCGACAGATCCTGCAGCGGATAGGCGCAGACGCGGCGGTTGACCTCGTGGTCGACCGGGCGGCCCTCGGCGTCGATGAAATGACACAGAATATCGCCGACGGCACCGGCCGCCTGCAATTCCTCGAGTTCGCTTGGCTTGATGAAGCCGTAATTGGCGATCGGGCTGTCGTTGGAAAACGAGCCGACGCTGAGCACGGCGATGTTTGCCCGGCGTGCACGGAAGACGACGTCCTGAACGCTGCGCTGGCTCATGAAAGCGTCGCGCTGCTCCGGCCTGTCGGCATAGACCGGCACCGGCAGCAGGAAGCACTCCGCACCGATCTTTTCGGCGAAATCCCAGGCGCTTTCTGTCGGGTTGAGCGGCTGGGCATGGGTGAGGCCGCCAAGCATCGAAACCACCGTCGTCCTGGCGATGGGCCGCCGCGGCAATTCATTGATGGCGAATTTCAGTGTCCGCCCCCAGCCCAGTGCGATGACATCGCCGGCATTCACATGGTCGGCCAGGTAGGCGGCGGCGGCGTGGCCGATCATCAGCGGCGCGTTGCTTCGGTCGGCCGCCGACGGCACCACAACAGCCTGGCTGAGCCCGAACCGCTGCTTGAGGCTTTCCTCCAAAATCACGCATTCGACGACGCTGTCGCGGATGCGAAACTGGACGACACCCTCTTCGCGGGCGGCGGAGAGAATGCGGTGCACCTTGATGCGGCCGACGCCGAGAATTTCGGAAATCCGCTCCTGTGTAAGACCCTCGACATAATAGTGCCAGGCGGCGCGGGCCTTGAGTTCGGCGTCGGGGAAGCGCGAGGCTCTTTCGTTCTCTACGATCGTCATCTGTTTGCCTTGCCGCAGCCGCCGGCTCTGCTCATGATATTCCAATCCGGCGACTTCGAAATGCCCA
The DNA here is from genome assembly GCF_040318155.1 of Mesorhizobium sp. M1307. Classification (NCBI taxonomy): domain Bacteria; kingdom Pseudomonadati; phylum Pseudomonadota; class Alphaproteobacteria; order Hyphomicrobiales; family Phyllobacteriaceae; genus Mesorhizobium; species Mesorhizobium sp. M1307. Next base: position 29,244 of record NZ_JAMYLR010000041.1, read on the forward strand.
AGATTTCCGAGACCTTGCGTAAGGCAAACCGGCGGACAGCGCAAACCCGTCGTCGAATGAAGCGGCAGGCCTTGACAATTTTCCGACGAACAGTTTAGCTGAACAAAATTGCATGTTAAAGATAAATTGTTCACAGGGAGGGGCCTGGTGAACAAAGTGGCCCGGTGATGCAGCGCCGGATTGCTGTGGAGGAGACAAAGTGGCTGTGAGCAACGACGCAAGCAATGTGAAGGCAGGCGAGTTGAAGGCAGGCTCTGGTGCGCAGGCTACGGCGGGCGCAAGGTTTTCGGCTGTCTTTACCGGAACCCTGGGTCCGCTGATCGGGCTGGTTCTGCTGTGCCTGGCGCTCTCGCTGACCACCGACACCTTCCTGACCATCCGCAACATCCTAAACGTGCTCGACCAGGTCACTGTGCTCGGCATCATGGCGATCGGCATGACGCTGGTCATCCTGATCGGCGGCATCGACCTGTCCGTCGGCTCGGTGCTGGCGCTGGCTTCCATGGTGATGGGCTTCGTCGCCCATCCGGACTATCTCAATCTCGGCCTGCCGGCCGGCATCGCCGCAGCCCTCGTCGTCGCCGGCCTTTGCGGGCTGGTTTCGGGCCTGCTGGTGACGGTCACCAAGCTGCCGCCCTTCATCGCCACGTTGGCGATGATGTCGGTGGCGCGCGGCCTCGCCAATATGATCACCGACGGCTCGCAGATCGTCGGCTTTCCCGACTGGTTCACCAGCCTGTCGATCATCCGCCATTTCGGCTTCCTCTCGGTCACCGTCGGGCTGATGATCGTGCTTGCCGTCATTTTCGCGATCTTCCTGAATTATCGCGCTACCGGCCGTAGCCTGTACGCAATCGGCGGCAGCGCCGAAGTCGCCCGGCTGTCCGGCATACCAGTCAAGTCGCTGACAAACTGGGTCTATGCGATCTGCGCCGTGCTGGCCGGTCTCGCCGGCATCGTGCTTGCCGCCCGACTCGATTCCGTCCAGCCGAGCTCCGGCCTTGGCTACGAACTCGACACCATCGCGGCGGTGGTGATCGGCGGCGCCAGCCTGTCGGGCGGCGTCGGTTCGATCGGCGGCACAGCCATCGGCGTCCTCATCATCGGCGTGCTGCGCAACGGGCTGAACCTGCTCGGTGTCTCGCCCTTCATCCAGCAAGTGGTTATCGGCGTGGTGATCGCGCTGGCGGTGGCCACCGACACTTGGCGGCGCCGAGCACAATGAAGAATGGGGCACAATGAAGAATTGGGCTCAATGAGATTCGCCCCGATATTCGGGCGAAAACGGATCGGTGATCCGAAACTGGGAGTTGTTCGGCCAAGGGGCGCCGCGATGCGCGGGCAGGACAGATTGAACATCAACGGAGGAATAAACATGCTGACCAAACGTTCATTGCTGCTTGCCGCCGCGGCCGTCATCCCGCTGCTTGGCCTGTCCGACATGGCCTCGGCCAAGGAGGCCAAAAAGCTCGGCCTCGCCGTCGCTAATCTGCAGGCCGACTTCTTCAACCAGATCAAGCAGTCCGTCGAAGCCTACGGCAAGGAAAAGGGCATCGAGGTCGTTACCGTCGACGCCAAGGGCGATTCGGCGACCCAGGTCAGCCAGGTGCAGGACCTGATCACGCAGAACATCGATGCGCTGATCTATATTCCAGCCGGCGCCACCGCCGCCACCGTGCCGACCAGGACCGCCAAGGCTGCCGGCATCCCAGTCGTCAATGTCGACCGCAACGCCGATGGCGCGCCCGGCGATACCTTCATCGCAACCAACAGCGTGGCATCGGCCAAGGCGGTTTGCGACTACATCGCCAAGCAGGCCGCCGGCAAGGGCGAGCTGATCATCATCCACGGCCAGAAGGGCACGACGCCCGAAGTCGACCGCTCGAAGGGCTGCGGCGAAGCGCTGAAAGGCTATCCCGACATCAAGGTTGTCGGAGAATTGTGGAGCGAAGGCTGGCACCAGGACGAAGGCTTCAAGCTGACGCAGGATCTGTTGCAGTCGCACCCCGACGTGTCGATCGTCATCGGCCAGGCCGACGCGCTGGCGCTCGGTGCGGCGCAGGCGGTCAAGGTCGCCAATCCCGGCCACAAGGTCTGGGTTGCCGGCTTCGACGGCGATGTGGCGGCGCTCAAGGCACTGAAGGACGGCGTCTTCGACGTGACCGCGACGCAGCAAACCCAGGGCATGGGCCGGCTCGCCGTCGATGCAGCAATCAAGCTAGTGGCCGGCGAGACCATTCCCGCCGAACAGCTGCAGGATGCGACGCTGACCACCAAGGACAATGTCGAGCAGTTCATCGCCAAGCATCCCTGATTGAGACCAGTCCGGCAGTCGACGAGCGCAACGATGTCCACCGATCCTCGCCACACGCACAGCCCCAATAACGGGCTCGTCGTCAGCGGCCTCTGCAAAAGCTACGGGCCGGTGCAGGTCCTGGCCGATGCGAGCTTCGAGGTGCGGCCGGGCGAGGTCGTGGCGCTGCTTGGCGAAAACGGCGCCGGCAAGTCCACCGTCTCGAACATCATCGCCGGGTCGACCAAACCCGATGCTGGCACCATCACCTGGCGGGGGAACCCTTATTCCCCCGCCAATCCTGCCGCGGCGATCGACGCCGGCATCGGCATGATCCACCAGGAGCTGAAGCTCTTGCCCGATCTGTCGGTCGCCGAAAATGTCTATGTCGGCCGCCTGCCGATGCGTGGCGGCCGCATCGACCGCGCGGCAATGAATGCACGGGCATCGGCCCAGTTGAAGCGCCTCGGCCTCGATGTCTCGCCCGAGCGCAAGGTGCGCACGCTGCGTATCGCCGCCCAGCAGCAGGTCGAGATCGCCAAGGCGCTGACGCTCAATGCCGAGCTGCTGATCTTCGACGAACCGACGGCCGCCCTTGGCGGCGAGGAAACGGAGCTCCTGTTCCAGCAGATCCGCAAGCTCAAGGCGGAAGGCATGTCCTTCATCTATATCAGCCACCGGCTGGACGAGATCGCCCAGATCGCTGATCGCGTGGTGGTGATGCGCGACGGGCGCATCGTCGCCCGGCACGAGCGCGCCGACATTCCGGTGCGCACCGTCGTCGAACAAATGGTCGGCCGCAGTGTCGAGCGGATGTTCCCTACGATATCGGCGCCGGGCAACGACACGCTGCTCGAGGTCGAGAACCTGTCCTCGCCGGAACGCAGCTTTCAAAATGTCAGCTTTTCAGTGCGGGCCGGCGAAATCCTCGGCATTGCCGGGCTGATCGGCGCCGGACGCACGGAGCTGGTGCGGGCGATCGCCGGTGCCGATCCGATCTCATCGGGATCGGTGCGCGTCGCCGGCAAGCCGGTGCATCTCAATGGCCCGGCGGCGGCGATCAAGGCCGGCGTCGTCCTGGTACCGGAAGACCGCAAGACGCAGGGCGTGGTGCTCGACCAGACGATCGGCGAGAACCTGGCGATCGGCAATTTCGACCATGTCGCGCCGAATGGCTGGGTGTTCCCGAAGGCGGTGCAGAAATTCGCCGAGGCCGGCATTCGCCGGCTCGGCGTCAAGGGCCGGCCGAACCAGGCGGTCAGCAAGCTTTCAGGCGGCAACCAGCAGAAGGTGATCATCGCCAAATGGGTGTCGCGCCCGCCCAAGGTATTCATCCTGGACGAGCCGACGCGCGGCATCGACGTCGGTGCACGCGCCGCGATCTATGATGTCATCGCCGACCTTGCCCGCTCCGGCATGGCGGTGGTGGTGGTGAGCTCCGACCTCGAGGAAGTGCTCGGCCTGTCACATCGCGTGCTGGTGCTGAGCCGCGGCCGGCAACGCGGCATTCTCGACCGCAGCGAAGCAAGCAATATCGCCGTGATGGAACTAGCCACGAGCTAGGACGCCCATCGAAACAAAGCGCAGCAGGTGGTATCCTCCCGGGCACCAGACCGCGCGGGGCGCCAGCAACAGAGTTGGCGCCCCTTTATTTCCGGAGGACGGCGGTTGGAGCAGAGGGACCGACGATGAAATTATTCGACCTTCATGGTGACGTGGCACTTGTGACAGGCGCCGGCAGCGGCATCGGGCAAGCAATCGCCATTGGGCTGGCCGAAGCCGGCGCCGACATAGCCTGCTTCGGCCACGCCTCGAAAGGCGGGCTGGAGGAGACCGCGCACCGGATCACGGCACTCGGCCGCAAGGCGCTGGTGCTGAACGGCACAGTGACTTCAGAGACCGATCTCGCGGCCGCGATAGAGCGTACGGAGATGGAACTCGGCGCGTTGACCATCGCCGTCAACAATGCCGGCGTCGCCGGAGCTGAGCCGGCAGAGACGCTGTCGCTGGAAAAATGGCAGAAGCTCTATGACGTCAATGTCAGCGGCGTGTTCCTGTCCTGCCAGGCCGAGGCCCGCGCCATGCTGACGCGGCGCAAGGGCTCGATCATCAACATCGCGTCGATGTCGGGCTCAATCGTCAATCGCGGCCTGACCCAGGCGCATTACAATTCGTCGAAGGCCGCGGTGATCCACATGTCGAAAAGCCTCGCCATGGAATGGGCCAATCGCGGCCTGCGCGTCAATGTCGTCAGCCCCGGCTACACGCTGACGCCGATGAACAAGCGGCCGGAGGTCGCCGACCAGGTCAGGATCTTTGAGCGCGACACGCCGATGGGCCGCATGGCGGCGCCGGAAGAGATGGTCGGCCCGACCGTGTTCCTGGCCAGCCGCGCCGCGAGTTTCGTCACCGGCATCGACCTGATCGTCGATGGCGGCTTTGTCTGCTGGTAGGAGAAAAGATGCAGAAGCGATTCCTAGGAAAAACGGCGGTCATCACCGGCGCCAGCGGCGGCATTGGCGCGGCAATGGCCAGGCGCTTCGCGGCGGAAGGTGCCGCGGTCGTCGTCAGCGCCATCGACCCGCGCGTCGAAGAGGTCGCCGCCGATCTCAAGGCTACGGGCGCCAGGGTCGCATCGCTGCGCATGGACGTGACCAAAAAGGACGAGGTCGTCGCCCTCTATGACCTAGCCGAGCAACAGTTCGGCCGCGTCGACATCTCCGTACAGAATGCCGGTGTCATCACCATCGCCAGGATCGAGGCGATGACCGAGGCCGAATGGGACAAGGTGATGGCGGTCAACACCAAGGGCGTGTTCCTGTGCTGCCAAGAGGCGATCGCGCGCATTCGCAAGCATGGCGACGGCGGCCGGCTGATCAACACCGCATCCGGCCAGGCGCGGCAGGGCTTTATCTACACGCCGCATTATGCGGCCTCGAAATTCGGCGTCGTCGGCGTCACCCAGAGCCTGGCCAAGGAAGTGGCCAAGGAGAAGATCACCGTCAACGCGATCTGCCCCGGCATCATCGACACCGATATGTGGGCCTATAACGATGCCGCATGGGGCAAGTTGATGGGCGACTACAAGCCCGGCGAGCTGATGGCCGAATGGGTGAAGAACATCCCGATGGGCCGCGCCGGCAGCGGCGAAGATGTCTCCGGCCTGGTCAGCTTTCTGGCCAGCGACGATGCGGCCTACATCACCGGCCAGACCATCAATGTCGATGGCGGCCTGATCATGTCGTGAGCGGCGGCGCGGGCCAACGTACCATCCACCGGGATCTGAAAGCCCGCCTCGCTGCGTTCAGACTGGTCGGCCGGCCCGTGCCAATCCATGCTCCACGAGCCGGTCGATGATTTCGGAATAGCTGACGCCGCTCGCCGCCATTGCCTTGGAATACATGCTGATATCGGTGAAGCCGGGGATGGTGTTGATTTCATTGACCAAGAACTGCATGTCCGGTGTCAGGAAAAAGTCGACGCGCGCCATCCCGTCACAGCCGACGGCTCTGAAAGCCCTTGCGGCCACGTCCCGCATGGCTGCCTCGACCTCCGGCGGCAGTTCGGCCGGCACTCTTAGCGCCGCGCCGTTCTCGTCGATGTATTTGGCATCGTAGCTGTAGAAATCGTGGCTTTCGGCCGGCACGATCTCGCCTGGCCGCGAGACGAACAGGTCGCCTCCCGGGTCCTCCAACACGCTATATTCGATCTCGCGCCCACGAATGAATTCCTCAGCCAACAGCTTGCAATCGTGCCGGAAGGCTTCAGCAAGCGCTCCATCGAATTCCTGGCTGGCATGGACTTTTCCGACGCCGACAGACGATCCCTGACGCGCCGGTTTGATGAAGAACGGCAGGCCGAGTTCGCTTTCCAGTGCAGCGAGGGCGGGCGCCGCACCTTCATGGATCGTCACTGAGCGCGCGATTGGCAGCCCCGCCGCTTCCAGGAGCCGTTTGGCGATGTCCTTGTCCAGCGCGGTTGCCGAACCCAGGATGCCGCAGCCGGCGAGCGGCACCCGAGCCACCTCGGCCACCCCCTGTACCGAGCCGTCTTCGCCATGAGGGCCGTGCAGGACAGGAAACAGGATGTCGATCTTCGGCAGATCATAGGGCGTGCCGTCGGCCGGGATCGCCATCATCCGTCCGCGCCCACCCGGAACCAGGCAAACTTCCGTGCCGGCCGCAGGTTTTGCGAGCGTACCATCCTGGAAGCTGCTCAGCAGCCACTGTCCTTCGCTCGTGACGAAGATTGGGAGGGCATCGTATTTGGCGGACAGCAGCGCACGCATGACATTGGTTGCTGAAAGCACCGAAACGTCATGTTCGGCGGAACGTCCGCCAAAGAGCACGGCAATTCGCAGTCTGTTCAAGGAAGAGGTCATGAAAGCCTCGGATATGATCTGGTGTTGAAAGGTCACAAGCCGGCGGCGATCCCGCGTTTGGCGAAGACGTAAGGCATTTTGGTCTGCTGCATTGTGTCGGTACCCTGTCCTTGCGGCTCGCACACGGGATGACCGGCAATCTTGGCTTTTTTCAAACTCATCTACGGGTCCCGCAGAAAGACGGGCCGTGAAATTGGCACCGGCGTTAATCGTTGCGCGACGTGAACGTTGGTATATATAATTTCATCCCATGAAAGTGGCTCTGGGCGAGTTGCCGAGCCGACAGCCGAGATCATGGGACTTTGATGGTGTGCCCCTCAAGACCGGCGATCGATCCGTGGATGACTGCTTCGGCAGCAATCCTTCGGCAGTCATGACGCGGCCGGTCCCGCCACATCTTCACCAATTTGGGCACCATCCCCGTTTTGCGCCGGCATCCGCTTCGGCAGCATTGTGGCGCCTACGGCCTTGCGCAACGACAAGCTTTTCCAACACAATCAAAAAAGACGCAAGAAGGGAACGAACGATAACGTCCACCAGAGCTTGACAGGAGAACAAGCATGTCACTTCGGAGCATGATTTCGAATTTCTCAATGGGAGCCTTAACACTTGCCGCAGCCGCACTGACATCTTCGGCCTATGCGGCAGCGCCGGAATCCAACGACCCGATCAAGATCGCACTGTTCGATTGGACCAGCGTCAATCTGAACGCCAAGATCCTCGGCGGCATCCTCGAAAAGCTCGGCTATACCGTCGAGTATCCGACCGCCGACTATCTCTCCAGCCTGACCACCGGCCTGACCAATGGCGACATCGATGTCGGCCTGGAATTCTGGGACACGACGGCCGGCGAGGCGATGAAGGCCTCGGACGCGACGGGCCAGACCGAACGCCTCGGCAAGCTCGGACCCAAGGCCAAGGAAGAATGGTGGTTTCCCGAATATATGAAAGAGAAATGCCCCGGCCTGCCGAACTGGGAAGCGCTGAAAGACCCGAAATGCGCCGAGGCCTTCTCGACGGCCGAAACCGCGCCGAAGGGGCGTTATCTCGGCGGACCCGTGACATGGGAAGGCTTTGACGACGAACGCGTCGAGGCGCTGAAACTGCCCTTCACCGTCATCCATGCCGGTACCGATGCGGCGATGTTCGCCGAACTGGACTCGGCCTATCAGCGCAAGGCGCCGATCATGCTGTGGATCTATTCGCCGCATTGGGCGCCGGCCAAATACAAGGGCGAATGGGTCGAATTCCCCGACTATACGACAGAGTGCTACACCGACCCGAAATGGGGCGTGAACCCCGACGCGAAATATGACTGCGGCAAGCCGCATGGCGAGATCTGGAAATATTCCTGGGCCGGCATGAAGGACAAATGGCCGGTCGCCTACAAGGTCGCGAAAAACTACACGGTCGATACCGACGAGCTCAACAAGATGAGCGGCGAGATCGATCTCGAAGGCAAGACGCCGGAAGACGTCGTCGCCGCCTGGATCGCCGCCCACGAAGCCGACTGGAAAGCCTGGGCCGAGTGACCGTCTGACTGGAAATCCGACGACCCGGCCATCCGTGGCCGGGTCTCGATCCCGTGTTCCAGAAGGACGATCGCATGACCGATACGATTGAACAGGCGGCGAAAGCGGGCAACGATGCCCGCCCGACAAAGCTTGCCTGTCGCAATGTCTGGAAGCTGTTCGGGGCGGACGCGGCCGATTTCATCCGCCGGCGCGACGGCAAGGCCAGCCTGGCGGACATCGCCGCTGCCGGACTGGTTGGCGCGGTGCGCGCCGTCGATCTCGAAATCCGCCAGGGCGAGATCTTCATCATCATGGGACTTTCGGGGTCCGGCAAGTCGACGCTGGTGCGCTGCATGTCGCGGCTGATCGAGCCGACCCACGGCAAGGTCGAGTTTGAAGGCAAGGACGTGCTCAAGATTTCCGATGCCGCGCTGATCGAGCTGCGACGCCATCGCATGGGCATGGTGTTCCAGAATTTTGCCTTGCTGCCGCATCTCAACGTACTGGAGAACATCGCCTTTCCCTTGGGCATCCAGGGGCAGGACCGGCCGACGCGCGAGAAGCGGGCCCGTGAAGTCATCGAGCTGGTTGGCTTGCGCGGCCGCGAGCATTTCTATCCGCGCGAGCTTTCCGGCGGACAGCAGCAGCGTGTCGGCATCGCCCGCAGCCTCGCCACAAAGCCGGAAATCTGGTTCCTCGACGAGCCGTTCTCGGCTCTCGATCCGCTGATCCGCCGTGAGATGCAGGACGAGCTGATGCGGCTGCAGACCATGCTGCACAAGACCATCGTCTTCATCACCCATGATTTCGACGAGGCCATCCGGCTGGCCGACCGGATCGCCATCATGAAGGACGGCGAGGTCATCCAGATCGGCACGCCGGAAGAGCTGGTGGTCAACCCGGCGACCGACTATGTCGCCGAATTCACCCGCGATGTCGATCGCGCCAAGGTGATCTCGGCGCGCCGCCTGATGCGCGCCTGCGACGGCGCCGAGTACGGCGGCACGGTCGCGCCGGATGCCAAGATATCAAGTTTTTCGGCAGATATCGTCTCTGCCGGCAAGCCCTTCGCGGTGGTCAACGGCACCGGCAAGCCGATCGGCGAAGTCACGCCGCAGGCGGTGATCGATCTTCTCGCCGGCATCGAGCGTCGTGGGGCCGGCGCATGACCGTCACGGCAAGCGCCAGCGCAGCGAGGCCCCGGCCGGTTCAAACCTGGCTGGCGATCTGGGCCTGTGCGCTCGCCGCCGTGCTTATTGTCTTCCTGCTGCAGGAAAGCCTGCCCTGGGCGGTCAATTACCCGGCCGGCGCGATCGTTCCTGTCGCTGACTGGGTCGGTGCGCTGATGAACTGGGTGAAGTCGAACTTCTCCTGGCTGACCCGCTCGATCACCGCGGTGCTTGGCGTGCCGCTCGATTTCGCGCTCGCTGTTCTGGCCAAGAATTTCAAGATCGGCCATGGCGCGGATATGATCGTCTTGCCGCGCCTGTCCTGGGTCGGCGTCTGCGCTGCCGCCTACCTTGCCGGACGCGCCGCCGGCGGCTGGAAGCTGGGTGCGCTGGCCGGCGGCTGTTTTCTCTACATCGCGCTGTTCGGGCAGTGGACCAGCGCCATGCTGACGCTGGGCTTGATCTCGATCGCCGTGCCGTTTTGCATTGTCACTGGGCTGTTCGCCGGCATCTGGGCATGGCGCAAGCCTTGGGCGGAGAGGTTGTTGATCTCCCCTGCCCTCGATCTGATGCAGACGATCCCGACCTTCGCCTATCTGATCCCGATGCTGCTTCTGTTCGGCAACAGCCCGGTCTCGGCAATGATCGCGACGGCAATTTTCGCGACGCCGCCAATGGTGCGGGCGACGATGCTCGGCCTGTCGCGGGTGCCGTCGGAGATCGACGATTTCAGCGAGATGGCCGGCTGCACGGCACGGCAGAAGCTGTGGCGGGTGCTGTTGCCGTCGGCGCGGCCGACATTGATGGTCGGCGTCAACCAGGTCATCATGCTGGCGCTCAACATGGTGATCATCGCCTCGATGATCGGTGCCGGTGGGCTCGGCTATGACGTGCTTTTGGCGTTGCGCGCACTCAAGGTCGGCGAGGCGATGGAAGCTGGCCTCGCCATTGTCGCATTGGCAATTGCACTCGACCGGCTGAGCCAGGCGATCGCGCACAATCACGCCAAGGGCAATGTCCGCCACCAGGCCTGCACCAGTTTCTGGCGGCGCTATCCCAATCTGGCGCTGGCTGTTGCCATCCTCGCCGTCGCCACGCTGCTCGGCCTGTTCGTGCCGGCGTTCGCCGCGGTGCCGAAAGCGATCACCTTCACCACCGCGCCTTTGTGGAAGGCGGCGGTGAACTGGATCACCATCAACTTCTTCGACACTATCGAAGCGTTCCGCGTGGCGCTTATCCTCAACGTGCTGAACCCGGTGCGCGCCTTCTGCGAGGGTTTTCCGTGGCTGGGCGCGGTGTGTCTCCTCGGCCTTGCCGGCTACCAGCTCGGCGGCTTGCGCCTCGCCGCCCTGGTCGCGGCTTTGACAGCGTTCTGCGCCGTCACCGGACTTTGGGAAAAGACCATGGCGACCGTCTATTTGTGCGGAATCTCGGCCTTTATCGCCTGCCTGATCGGCATCCCGATTGGGCTGATGGCATCGCGCAGCGACCGCTTCGAAAAGACCGTCACGCCGGTCATCGACACGCTGCAGGTGCTGCCGTCGTTCTGCTTCATCATTCCGGTGGTGATGCTGTTCAGGGTCGGCGACGTCACCGCGATGATCGCCACCGTCGCCTTCGCCGTGGTGCCGGCGATCCGCTACACCAATCACGGAATCCGGCAGGTGCCGCCGGCGCTGATCGAGGCGGCGAAGGTTTCGGGCTGCACCAGGCGCCAGACCTTCTTTCGCGTGCAGCTGCCGCTGGCGTTGCCCGAGATCATGCTCGGCGTCAACCAGACCATCCTGATGGCGCTGGCGATGATCATCATCTGCGCCATGGTCGGCACGCGCGATCTCGGCCAGGAGGTGTTCATCGCCCTGTCCAAGGCCGATTCCGGCCGCGGCATCGTCGCCGGCCTGGCCATCGCCTTCATCGGCATCGTCGCAGACCGGCTGTTCAACGCCTGGACGGCGAAGGCTCGGGCAAGGCTGGGATAGTCCGGAATAGGACGGCCTCAGGAAGCTGCCGCCAAGCGCGCCGTTAACGAGGCACCGATCCCTACGCCTAAAGACATAGCCATTCGGGATTATTGCTCGTTTTTGCCTCACATCGTACGGCTGCCATGGGACGGGTAGGCTCAACAGGAGAGCGGATAATGTCTAAACGCGTTCCCTTTACTACCGGTGATCTGGCAGATCATCAGCGGGGTATCGATGACGCCCTCACAGGCGATCCGAATACCAATATCTTGACTGGCGACGCTGGCGGCAGCCTGCTCGATTTCTCAAGAGGCGGCAACGACACCTTTACGGAAACCGCACCGTCGACCTACACCTTCTACGGCGACGCGGCTCGGAGCTTGTTCAATTTTGCTCGGGGCGGTGACGATACCTTCACCACGGGGCTGTCATCCTCCACCACCACTGCCTTTGGTGACGCGGGCGACGATATGTCGGACCATAGCAGGGGCGGCAACGATACCTTCAACAGTGGAGTGGCAAGGCAGGTAGTCGATACCTTCTACGGTGACGCCGGCGGCAAGATGTTCGGCTATGCCCGGGGCGGGGACGACACTTTCCTGACCAGCACTGTACAAGGAGCTACCCACACCTTCTACGGTGATGCGGGCGGCGAAATGTCGGATCACAGCAAGGGCGGCAACGACACCTTCCAGGGCTCCAGACAGGCCACGAACACCTTCTTCGGTGACTCCGGCAGCAACATGTCCGGCAATGCCCAGGGCGGCGACGACAGCTATACGAGCCGTACCGACTCGCTCAACACTTTCTACGGCGATGCCGGCGGCGATATGTCAGGCCACAGCAAGGGCGGCAACGACACCTTCACGAGCAGCTTCTTTTCCACCAACACTTTCTTCGGCGATGCCGGCGGCAACATGTCTGACCATGCTCAGGGCGGCGACGACCATTACACGGATACGGGTGGGGCGCTTCTGAGCAAAACTCTCTATGGCGATGCGGGCGGTGATCTTTCCGGTTTCGCCGAGGGCGGCAACGACACCTTCACGAGCGCTGGCGGGTCCCAGATAAGTTTCTACGGTGACGCGGGCGCCAACATGTCCGACCACGCTCGCGGTGGCGACGACACGGCCGTGCTGCAAGGCGCTCATAATTTGGGGTATGGCGATGCGGTCACGATGCTCGGCAGCGCTGTGGGCGGCAATGATTCCCTGACTGGTGGCGACAGGAGCTCTGGTCCGGATGTTCTAAACGAGTTGTACGGCGACGCATTCGCTATGTCCGGGTCCGCCACGGGCGGCAACGACATTCTTACCGGGGGCCACAACAGCGAAAGCGGCCAGGTCCGCAACTTCCTGTGCGGCGACGCTCTGCAAATGTCCGGTTCGGCTCTGGGCGGAAACGATACCCTGTACGCCGGGAGCGCGGCACCCGGCTGCACCGTCGTCAACGACATGTGGGGTGACGGGCAACTGAGCGAACTGGCTCAGGGCGGCAGAGATCAATTCATATTCAAGGACGATGGTTCAATGACGGTCGGAACCCAAAACACCATCTACGATTTCAGCCAGACCCAAGACGACACCATTGTATTTAGTGGCGTGGAGGGCGTGCAATCGTTCGATGATCTCACAATTGCTCAAAGTGGAACCGACACCATCATTACCGCAGGAGTCGATCAAGTTACTCTCGCAAACTTTACAAGCCCGCTGACGACGAGTGACTTTTTGTTTGTCTGAAAGCGAAGCTCTTATCGCATTCGAAGAGGGGGAATGCGTGAGAATTCGTTGAGCATCGTCGCGCGGCCGGTCGCCAAATTCTGCTCGACCGGCCGATCGACAATCCCAGCCGCAGTCATGGATCAGGCGGCCAGGAATCTCTCGGTCAAACGAGCCCAGAGCGCTGCGCCGACGGTCAGATTGCCGTCGTTGAAATCATATTTCGAGCTGTGCAGGATGGCTGAATCCTCGCCGTTTCCGAGGCGCAGGAAGCAACCGGGTTTGTGTTCGAGGAAATAAGAAAAGTCTTCGCTGCCGGGGATCAATGGGCAGACGGACACCTTGTCCTGACCGACGAGTTCGACAGCGATGTCTGTCGCAAAGGACGTCTCGCGCTCGGAATTGACCACCACCGGGTAGCCGCGCTCGTAATCGATCTCGACCGTTGCGCCATGCGCCTGCGCCACAAGTGCTGCGATATTGCGAATACGCTGCTCGAGCGTGTCGCGGATCTCGGCAGAGAAGGAGCGGACGCTCAGCGTGATTTCGGCGTGTTCCGGGATGACGTTGGAGGCCGTGCCTCCGTGAATCGTGCCGACGGTGACGACAGCCGTCTCGATCGGGTTGACGTTGCGCGACACAACCGTCTGCAGGGTCATGACGATGTTGGCGGCAGCGACGATCGGGTCGACCGTCAGGTGCGGACGCGAGGCGTGGCCGCCACGCCCGGCGATCCTGATGGTGACGGTATCGCTCGCCGCCATCAGCGGCCCGGCGCGCATCAGGAACGAACCCGTCGGCGCGCCCGGGTGGTTGTGCAGCCCGAATATCGCATCGCAGGGAAAGCGCTCGAACAGGCCGTCGGCGATCATCGCCTGCGCCCCGCTTCCCTTGCCGGCTTCCTCGGCCGGCTGGAAGATGAGGTTCACCGTGCCGTTGAAATGCCGTGTGCGCGCCAGGTATTCGGCGGCGCCGAGCAGCATCGTGGTGTGGCCGTCATGACCGCAGGCGTGCATCTTGCCGCTGGCCTGGCTGGCATAAGGGAGATTGGTAGCTTCGGTGATCGGCAGGGCGTCCATGTCGGCACGGATGGCGATGCTGCGGCCGCTGCCCTGGCGCAGGCGACCGACGACGCCGAGCCCGCCGACATTGCGCGTCACCTCATAGCCCCAGCTTTCGAGCCGTTCGGCAACGTATGCAGCCGTTTCGTGCTCCTGGAATGAAAGCTCGGGATGCGCGTGCAGGTGCTGGCGGGCCGCTGCAAGCTCGGCGGCCTTGTCGGCGAAGTCGGAAATATCGGCGAACTGGTTGGAGGTCTTTGGCATGGGAGGTCCTTTGCCGGCCGAGCAGGTGCCGCGCCGGCTTTGCTTTTAGATGAAACGGCTCAAGAAAGCCCGCGTGCGCGGGTGCCTGGGTTTGGCGAGAACCTCGTCCGGAGGCCCGGCCTCGATCACATTACCGTCGTCCATGAACACCACCCGATCCGCCGCTTCGCGGGCGAAGCCGATCTCATGCGTGACCACGATCATGGTCAAGCCCTGCCTGGCGAGATCGCGCATGGTGGCGAGCACCTCGCCGACCAGTTCCGGATCGAGCGCCGAGGTCGGCTCGTCGAAGAGCATCAATTTCGGGCGGATGGCGAGCGCACGGGCGATGGCGACGCGCTGCTGCTGGCCGCCTGAAAGCTGGCGCGGATAGGCGTCGATCTTGTCGGCAAGACCGACACGGGTCAGCAGTTCGCGGGCGTAGCCGATCGCCTCCTTGCGGTTCTCCCGGTGAACGCCGACCGGAGCCTCGATGACGTTCTGCAGGGTCGTCATGTGCGGATAGAGATTGAACTGCTGGAACACCATGCCGATCTTGCGCCGCTGCGCGGCGATCGCCCGGTCGGAAAGCTTGTCGAGGCGGCCGTCGTGCAACCGGTAACCGATCTGCTCGCCGTCCACCTCGATCGACCCCTGGTCGATCGCCTCGAGATGATTGATGCATCGCAGGAAGGTCGACTTTCCGGAGCCGGACGGTCCGAGAATGACCACCACCTCGCCAGGCGCGACGTCCAGATCAATGCCCTTCAGCACCTCGAGCGGGCCGAAGGCCTTGTGAACGTTGCGCGCCCGGACCAGGGGCATGTCATGCGCGCTCATTGGCGGCCTCGAGGGTGGCGGTCGCGGTCTTCTCGCGCGCGCCGCGGTCGCCGCGGCTGTAGTGGCGTTCGATCGCGCCTTGCGCGACATTGAGGACCGAGGTGATCAGCAGGTACCACAGCACTGCAACCATCAGCAGCGGAATGATTTCGAAGGTGCGGTTGTAGATCGACTGCACCGAGTAGAGCAGGTCGGCCATGGCGATGACGCTGACAAGCGACGTCGCCTTGATCATGCTGATCAGCTGATTGCCGGTCGGCGGCACGATCGACCGCATCGCCTGCGGGATGATGATGCGCCGCAAGGCCCGCGCGCGGGTCATGCCGAAGGCTTCAGCCGTTTCGGCCTGTCCCTTGTCCACCGACAGCAGCCCGCCACGGATGATCTCGGCCATATAGGCGGCCTCGTTCAGCGCCAGACCAAGAACGGCGGCCGTCAAAGGCGTGATCAGGTCGTTGGTGTTCCAACTGGCGAAGCCGATGGAAATGCGCGGAAACAGCGTCGAAAGGTTGTACCACAGGATCAGTTGCACCAGCAGCGGCGTTCCCCGGAAGAACCAGATGAACAGGCCGGAGAGAAGGGATGCCAGCCTGTCGTTCGACATGCGCGCGATGGCGAGCAGCAGGCCGAGCACGATACCCAGGATCATCGCCACCACCGTCAGGCCGAGCGTTACGGAAAGCCCCTGCATGACCGTCGGATCGAAGAAATACTGGGCGACGACCGGCCAGCCGAAATTCGGGTTGACCGCGACGATATAGGCGAAGCCGGCTGCCACGGCGACGGTGAACGCCCAGAGCGCCAGCCGGACGAGCGGAAACGGCCGGTGGGCTCGTTTGACGTCGCGCAGCGCGTCGTCGGGACGTCGCGGCAGCCCGGCCGCGTAGGCAGCGGTGGCGTCGGTCATGGCAGCCTCTACTTGCCCTGGTTGATGCCTGGCGCGTCGATCATGTTCTTCTCGAGGCCCCACTTCTTCATGACCGCGGCGTAGGTGCCGTTCTTCATCAGGATATTGAAGGCGTCGAGCAGCACGCCGCCCAGCGGCGAGCCCTTCTTGACGACGGCGCCTTGATAGATGTCCTTGAAGCCGTTGGCCTGGCCGACCCCGGCGAGTTCCAGCTGGCCCTTCGCCTGCTCGACGAAATAGGTCAGCGGCGCCTGCGAGGAGAAGAATGCGTCGGAGCGTTTCGACCGGACGGCCAGTATCGAGCTCGGCTGGTCGGTGAAGGATTGCACCTCGACGGCCGGCTTGCCGCCCTCGGTGCATTTCTGCGCCTGCTGCTTGATGACCTTTTCGGCCGAACCACCCGACATGACGGCGATGCGCTTCCCGCACGCGGTGTCGAGCGAGGTGATGCCTTGCGGGTTGCCCTTCTCGACGGCGAAGACAACGTATTCGCGCACCCAATCGACGAAGTCGTTGGATTTCTGGCGGTCGGGATAGTCGCCGACAGGCCCCATCGCGAACTGATAACGGCCGGCATTGATGCCGCTCAGCAAAGCCGGCAGGCCGGCGACGGAGGCATGATCGACCTCGATGCCGAGCAACTGGCCGATGGCGTCCGAAATGTCCTTGGTCGCCCCCGACAGTTCGGTGCCGGTGACGATCTCATAGGGCGGGAACGAGCCGTTGTTGACGGCTGTGATCTTTCCCGCCGTGCGGATCTCTTCCGGCAGCCGGGCCCGCAAATCCTCGTTCACCGATTGCTTCTGGATATCCTGGGCAAAGCTGGCCTGCGCCAGCATGGTGACGAGTGAGGCGAATATGAAGCTGATTGTCCTCATGGCATTCTCCTTCGTGTTCTTCGTTGTGCGTTGTCAGGCTGCGGTGGCCCGCGATCTGGCCTCGAAAGGAAACAAGGCTTCGGCGGAAATCGGTTCCGCCAGAATGCCCTGGGCATGGAGCTCGGTGACGAAATCCTCGATCATGCGCCGGTTGGCCGGCAGGCCGCTGGCGTTCCAGGAGGCAGGCAGGTCGCGCCCCGCATGAAGCAGCTCCTCGAGGATCCAGGGCGAGGTATCGGCATATTTTCGGCGCTTTGCCGTCCAGACGCGCTGGCTTTCGTCGATCAGCCTGGCGAGTTCCTGCGGCAGCCAGGGGTGCTCCCTGACCAGGGCGGCCTTGACGGCGACCAGATGCATGCCCGGGATATAGCCGACGTCGGCGAAATAGGCGCGTTCGGCCGCGCGAAAATCGCGCAGCACTTGCCGGAAGCCGGAAGCCGGGCCGAAAAAGCCGTCCGGCATGAAGGGCGTGAAAACGGCGTCGAGCTCGCCTTGCGACAGCAGCTCCATCATCGGGCGCTCGCCTGGTGCTGCTTCGATGCGCCCCGGCCTGCCGAATCCGTCGAGGCGGTCGGCGATCGGGTGCCCCGATGTCAGCCTGCCGGCGAACCAATAGGCATCCTCGACGCCGACGCCTTCCCGGCGAAGCGCCGCGCGCGTCCATGTGTTACCGGAATCGCGCCAGCCGGTCACGCCGATGCGTTTGCCGGCAAGGTCGGAAAGCCGTTCCAGCGGGCTGGTCTCGACCGTTATGATGCAGCGATGGCGAAAGCCGCGCATGATGAAGCACGGTAATCCAACCACCGTATCGACGCCCGAAGCCATGGCCGACACATAACGGCTGAATGAGACCTCCGCCGCATCGTAGTTCGGATCGGTACCGAGGTCCGGAATGAGCGTGGCGACGCGATCAACCTTCACCGACAAGCGGCTCGAAGTGACGTCACCCAGCACCAAAGGGGTGAGATAGTCCCAATCGCGGGTGGCTACAGTGATGGAAACGGGCATCGGCATGAACTTCAACGCTATGTTTGACCGGCGATTGGTAAATGTTTATTTTTGACCGATCAAATGTTATTATGTTATTGAACATTAGCTTTGATGGTCGCGGGTGCCGATGGATTTCGATGCAGGATGGTTCGCTGATCGCCTTGGCGACCGCACGATGCGCGGCATCGCGCGCGAGACCAGTGCGCTGATCAGAAGCGGCGCGCTGCCTGTCGGCGCAAAGCTTCCGCCGGTGCGCGATCTGGCCTATGTGCTTGGCGTCAGCCCGGCGACGGTCTCGCAGGCGTGGAGCGAGTTGCGGCGCTACAAGATCATCGGCGGC
Organism: Mesorhizobium sp. M1307; assembly: GCF_040318155.1. Lineage (NCBI taxonomy): Bacteria > Pseudomonadati > Pseudomonadota > Alphaproteobacteria > Hyphomicrobiales > Phyllobacteriaceae > Mesorhizobium > Mesorhizobium sp. M1307. The sequence goes on from NZ_JAMYLR010000041.1 coordinate 47,539, forward strand.
CGCGGACGCAACGGCACCTGGATCATGGGCAACCGCTTTGCCGCCCGGCCCGAGCGCCACATGAGCGGCGGCAATTACGGACAGGATGTTCTGAACCTGGCGATCGCGGAGCCCGATGTGAGGCTCTTGCCGCCGCTCGACATCGCGCTGGCGCATGGTGCGCGCGCCGAAAAGCTCAACAGCTACGAGCGGGTGCGCATCCTGCCCGAGCTGGAGGCCGCAGTGCGCCCGTCATGGCCGTACGATCCCGGCGCGTTCCTGGCCACCAATGGCGGTTACAACGCCATCTACACCTTGCTGCATGCGCTGGTCCCGCCGGGGGCGCCGGTGGCCATCGAGAACCCGACGGCGCTTCGCCTGCTCGACATCCTCGAGGATCTCGACGTGCCGATCATCCCGGTAGACTGCGACAGCGATGGTCCCTTACCGGATGCACTTGCCAACGCTCTGCGGCAGCGGCCCGTCGCGTTCCTGTTCCAGCCGCGCGTCCATTCGGTTACCGGCGCCTGCATGTCGTCGGCGCGGCTGGAAGTCATCGGCGACCTGCTCGCCGGCACCGACGTGCTGATTGTCGAAGATGACGGCGTCGGCGATATTGCCTCGGCGCCGCGCATCTCGCTTGGCCGGCGTTTTCCCGATCGCGTCGTCCATATCCTGTCCTATTCCAAGACCCATGGCCCGGACCTGCGGCTCGCCGTGCTGTCCGGATCGGCGACGATCGTCGAGCAGATCCAGTCCTACCGCAGCTTCAGCTCGGGATGGACCAGCCGCATCCTGCAGGCAGCCACCGCCTGGCTGCTGCAAGACCCGGCCACGGCCGCCCTGGTGGAGCAGGCGAAGGAGGTATACCGCGGCCGTCGCGAACGGCTCGCTGGCGAACTGGCCAAACGCAATGTCGATATCGACGCCGGACATGGGCTCAGCGTCCTCATTCCGGTTGCCTCGGAACCTTACGCGATGGTCACGCTGGCTGCACATGGTATCGCGGTCCATGCCGGGGCGAAGTTTTCGACCGGAAAGACCAGCGCCGTGCGCGTCGCGACCAGCATCCTGAGCGAGGAGTACCTCGAGCACGCCGCAAATTCCCTGGCGCTGGCAGCCGATCCGGCGCGGGAGGTTGTCTGAGGCAAGTCAATCGCCGTTCGGACTGCCTACTCCGCCGCCACGCCCTTCATCTCGAGATAGCTTTCCATTGAATCGTCCATCGCCTGCAGCCACGGCGTATGGTGCAGCGGCGCCATCGTGCCGGTCATCAGCGAGCGGTAGGCGTGGTCGCGGAAGCCCATAATGTCTTGCGCCTTGTGGTGCTCCCACTCCATGAAGGTCTGATTGACAGCCTCGACGTCGAAGCCTGGATAGTCGGTCTGCTCCATCAGCTCCTTGGTGTAGTCGCCCTGGAACCAAATCATCTGCTCGGCGTCTTCAAGCGTTTCCTCGCGTGCCCGCCATTTCCGGCCGTGCTCGGCCATGGCTTCGGCCGAGGGCAGATTGATGCGGCCAATGATGACGTCGCGGGCGAACCAGGCCTGCGCGTCGAACATGTTGAAGGTGTAGAACTGGTCCTGCATGCCGATATAGGACAGCTTCGGGTTTTTCTCCCAGACGACGCCCTCGTAGAGCCCGTCCGGCCACATGCGGTTGGCGGTCTTCAGCTTCAAATCCTCGGTGAGGAACGGGAAGGAATGGAGGTAGCCGGTGCACAGGATGATGGCGTCGACGTCTTTGGTGCTGCCGTCCTTGAAATGCGCCGTCTTGCCGACGACCTTCTGCAGAAGCGGCACTTCCTTCCAGTTCTCCGGCCATTTGAAGCCCATCGGCTTCGAGCGGTAGCTGGAGGTGATCGATCTGGCGCCGTATTTGTAGCATTGCGAGCCGATGTCCTCGGCTGAATAGGAGCGGCCGATTATCAAAATGTCCTTGCCCTTGAATTCCATGGCGTCGCGGAAATCGTGGCTGTGCAGGATACGGCCGTTGAAGGTCGAAAAGCCCTCGAAATAGGGAACGTTGGGCACGGAGAAATGGCCCGAGGCGACGACGACATGGTCGAACTCTTCCGAGTAGGTGACGTCGCTGGTGCGGTCATGCGCGGTGACGGTGAATTTTTTTGTCGTTTCGGAGAAGGTGACCATGCGCACCGGGCTGTTGAAGCGCACCCATTGGCGCACGCCGGATTTTTCGACGCGGCCCTTGATGTAGTCCCACAGCACGGCGCGCGGCGGATAGGAGCCGATCGGCCGGCCGAAATGCTCCTCGAAGGTGTAGTCGGCGAATTCGAGGCATTCCTTCGGGCCGTTCGACCAGAGGTAACGGTACATCGAGCCGTGCACTGGGTCGCCATGCTCGTCGAGGCCGGTGCGCCAGGTGTAGTTCCACAGGCCGCCCCAGTCGGACTGCTTTTCGAAGCAGACGATTTCGGGAATGTCGGCGCCCTTGTCGGCGGCCGACTTGAAGGCCCTGAGCTGGGCCATGCCGGACGGCCCGGCTCCGATGACGGCAACACGATCTTTCATTGCGGGCCTCCCGATCTCATTTCCCTAACGAAACAAATTTCACTGACAGGACAGTAATTGCCCCTTCGATGCTGTCAACAGGGCTTGTCGCGAAACCGCGTTTCGCCCAGCTGGATTTCCAAGCGACGCAGTAGCTCGGGCGAAATCCAGACATTGCGCAATTCGACACGGGTGGCTTGCCGTGGCAGTTGCGCTTCTGTATCGGCACCGAATATGTTCACCGTGAGTGAAATGAATCGGCAAGGTCCGGGGTGGCAACATGGCGAAAAAAGCATCCAGTCTAAAGCCCGCTGCGGCCGTCGTCGCCGCCAAGGCCAAGCCGTCGGTCGCTGCAGTCGATCCGCGCAAGATACGCGCGCCGCTCACCCAGAACCCGCACGCCATTCGCGACACCCGCGAAAAGGTCCTGGAGGTCGCCATCGGCCGCGAGGTGCGGGCCTTCCGCAAGAAGCTCGGCATCACCGTCGCCGATCTGGCTGCCGCCACCGACATTTCGCTTGGCATGCTGTCGAAGATCGAGAACGGCATTACCTCGCCATCGCTGACCACGTTGCAGGCGCTGTCGCGGGCACTCGGCGTTCCCGTCACCGCCTTCTTCCGCCGCTTCGAGGAAGAGCGCAGCGCCGTCTTCGTCAAGGCCGGCGAAGGCCTCGACGTCGAACGCCGCGGCACGCGCGCCGGCCACCAGTACAATCTGCTCGGCCATATCGGTTCCAACACCAGCGGCGTCGTCGTCGAACCCTATCTGATCACGCTGACCGAGGATTCCGACGTGTTCCCGACCTTCCAGCACGAGGGCATGGAGTTCCTCTATATGCTCGAGGGCGAGGTGGTTTACCGGCACGGCAGCAATCTCTACCCGATGAAGCCCGGCGACAGCCTGTTCTTCGACGCCGATGCGCCGCACGGACCGGAAGTGCTGAGCGTTCTGCCGATGCGCTATCTGTCGATCATCTGCTACCCGCAAAGCGCGGGGTGAGCCGGAGATGAGGGCGCCCAAGCAATCCTGGATCGCTGCACTCCACGGCCACGGTAACGGCATGGATCCTAGGGTCTCCGCTACGTCGCTTCGCTCCTGCTTCGCCCTAGGATGACGAAGGCGTGGGGTCCAAGGCTAATCGCGGATGTCGATAGTGTGCTGAAGGTTCTGCAAAAAGGTTTGGAGAGAGAACGGCGCTTGCTCTGAGGGGCGAGCGGCCATGGCACGGTGGTGACGTTGCGATCACCGATTCCCGTGGAAGGGGAAGTGCCATGACCAAT